>CAZSWX010000016.1:11859-15646 GCA_964610865.1 uncultured Enterobacteriaceae bacterium | reverse complement strand
GAGAACGTGACCAAAACATCGTCGACATCCACCGCCAACCACAAGAGGATTATGCGGAGCATTGCCGACTAGCGGACATTAGGAGCGCTCCGCTCCGTGACTGCTTGTCCTACTACAACGGACATGGAGACGCCGCGCCCGGTAGCTTAGCCTATTACGGAGGTGGTCGTTGGCACAAGTACAGGATTGCCGCTCAAGACACACTAGACCCCTATTGCTTTGGCCCCACGAAGTAATTGAGTGGAGCGTTTCTTAGGCAGACAGCCAGGTCAGAAGAATCGCTCAAGGAAAGGGAAACTATGATAAAGACGGTGGGCTTTTGTGGTATTCGCTGCGGCACTATTACTCCCAATGGGACCAGCAACTCCGGCAATTCGTGAACACCACGGCGGTGTGGCGGATCGGTTCGGAGAAGAAAGTGGACCTTTTGTCGCAAAACTGATCGGAGGATTGTCCTACAGGCCTAGCAAAGTAGGTGAGCTGTCGATCGAAATGAACATGGAAGGGACTGCGCACTCGAACCGCCTCGGCGACGGCAACCTCTCTCTCACCCACTACGAGGAATACCCCGTCAGCGCCAAACAGGGCACCTGGGAACATTATGGCGGTATACAGTTCCCGGATGGTACCTTTCTGACCTTTCAGGCGCGAGGAACCTGGACCGAAACAGAAACCGGGAAATGGCGCTACTTTGGGACAGGCCAGTTGTCTAATGGGACACCATACCTAACCAAGTTTGCCGCTGAGTTAGAAACAATGACCTTCACCGGAAAGACCTACAGATGAACCGCGCAAGATCCCACTGAACCCAAGAGATCCCGTGGTGACCACCTATTCGCGAACCCTAGATGGGTCAACGGTTCAACACTAATAATAGGAGGATGATCGTTTTCCCACCTAGCGCGCGCGAAGGTCTTCCCGTAGTCGTGCGCATCCTGGTCCCTCCGTTGTGACAGTTGCAATTTCAAACCGAGGCTCCCGTTTTCGTCCCTGCGGCCCGACTATATCACTTTGTTAAAATACAAAGTAAGGCGATCTTTCGCTGGGCTGCCAATGTACGCTATAGGGAGGGAATAGTCATTTCCCGACTGTATTGGCGAGTGTACTGAGTTACAATCGAGTAGATACCGAATGTACAGACTTTTCCTAGCCCTAGGGCTCCTATTCAACCTAGTGAGCGGGCGGGCCCACGCGGAGATCCTAGCGAATTTTGAAAACCCCGCGCCAGGCATCGTGTCTGGTATCGGTCAGGTCGACGGTTGGACTTTCACGACAGACGACGTCGACAAAGTAACCGACGTCATGTTCTCGATTGATGGGACTGATCAATGGAGCATTCCATTCGGCTCGGAGCGGCTAGACGTGGCACAAGCACACTCCAGCTACACACAAGCACGCACGAGCGGTTTCGCTACGAAAATTAACTGGGGACTATTTTCAGCCGGATCCCACGATATCCGGATACAGGTAACCACCCGTTCCGGTCAGGTCTTGTACACTGCATCAAGAGAAATCATCGTCGTGAAACTTGCAGACCTTGAATTCGTGACAGGAATAGACATGTCAGAAGCGACATCTCGCGTAGAAAATGGCGCGGTAATCGTAGATGGGGTCCGCGTCGACGAGAAAGACGTGGAATTGCGCCTCAAATGGGATACTGCAACTCAGGCTTTCACTATTTCCTCGATAAAAAATAGGTCTGTCGTCGAGGATAATGGCCGCTTCGCCCTAGTCCAGTTCCCCGCGCAAAAGGAAACTGATGAACCTCTGCCCCTGATCCTCCTGCTCCACGGTTATACGATGGACGCTAAGGCCCAAGACGCCTATTTTCGACTTTCGGACGTTGTGGACGGTCGCCGTTTCATACTGGTCCTGGCGAATGGCACCCGGGAAAATTCGCCAGGGGCCTTCCGCTTTTGGAATGCCATACCCAATGCATGCTGCAATTTTTACGGCAGCACGGTGGATGACGTAGAATACCTAAATCAGCTAATTGCCACGACGAAGGAAAATTATGAAATTGATTCTCGTCGTGTCTATGTGGTGGGATACTCGAACGGCGGCTTCATGGCACACAGAATGGCCTGTGACAAAGCCTCAGAAATAGCTGCAATCGTGTCTTTTGCCGGGTCTACATACCACGACGAAGAAAGATGTGGTGCTGAAGAGCCTGTAAGTACTCTACAAATTCACGGTACCCTAGACACGGTAGTTCCCTTCGCGGGCAAAAATACAGGGGGCTTCAATTATCCCGGTGCCTCCGAAACCGTCACCCGTTTAGCACGCAGTGCCGGATGTACGTTGACGAATGCCGATGCGGGGACAACCGTCGACCTCGTAGACGATATCAGCGGTCCGGAAACGGGTATTACTATGTTCGCGGAGGGGTGTTCTCACGGTGTCTCCATAGGCCTATGGACAATGGACGGTGCATCACACTTCCCAAGCCTGGGGAGCCAATTCCCTGAGCATGTCGTTGATTGGCTCTTTCAACAAGAAAAGGAGTTCTAGGTTGTACCCAGTGGAAGTATTTCATGGCATACCAGATCTCTCGTCAGAGAATGACCGCCCGAACAACCGCTGCGTCGCCCAGTGCGGAGTGCGCTGACTCGTCGATTTGTTGAAAGTAGCCTTGTCCGATTCCCAAAAACGAGTTAGAACCCATGCGAAGCAGCTGGTGTGATAGGATCATAAAGCGTGATGACTGCCGGCAGGTTATAGCAGCACCATAAGAATCTCTGTATCGAGGACTAAATGCGGGTAACTGTGCTCGGATCCGGCGACGCGTTCAACAGCGGCGGACGTCGCCACAGCGCCTACTTAGTGGAATCTGAAGGCACTACTTTTTTACTCGATTGCGGTACTACCACCCTCCTCGCGCTGAAAACGCTTGGAATATCGCCCAACAGAATCGATTTTGCCGCGATTAGCCATCTGCATGGAGATCATTTTGCTGGCCTTCCGTTCCTGTTTCTGGAATTTCAGTACGAAAGCACGCGGTCACGTCCTTTCACTATTCTCGGTCCGCCGGGAACAGAATCGCGCGTTCTTACACTCTTCGAAACTATGTATCGTGGAATATCGAAGCGGGAGCACAAATTCGACATACGGTTTGAAGAACTCGCGTCAGGCCAGGCAACAACGTTCGGCAAGGCAAACATTTTACCCTTCAAGGTACCACACCAAGAATTTGACATAGCATTCGGCTACCGAGCAGACGTTTCCGGAAAAACAATATTGTATTCAGGCGACTGCGGTTGGAACGAGGCGCTGGTACACCATTCGGAAGGGGCCGACCTTTTTATTTGCGAATGCTGCTACTACGAGACACGGACTTCTTTCCATGTCAGTTATCCGATAATCGCGTCCGAACGGTCCCGCCTGCGCTGTAAACGGTTATTACTAAGCCACCTCGGACGGGAAGTATTGGAGCGGCTTGATGAAGTCACTATAGAGTACGCCAGCGACGGAATGGTGCTGGACATATAGAACAGGGCTGCGCGGAACCCCCCAGAAGCAAGGCCGCACGAGTACTATATGGGTCAGCAACCACAAATTTTGCTGACCCACCCTCTGGTAAACGAGAGATGAGGGAGAAGGTTTCCCGAATTTTGAGGTGAGACGGTAGCGACAATACGTTTCGGGAACGGTATTGGGTCTGTTTGGCGATGAGCGGGTGGACGTCCGCGCCCTGCCTCACCGTTTGTAGGCTCGAATATTTAAAGAAGCGTCCTAACATCTTGACGCTATTGACGTTTGCCCCTACACTTTGCTCTTCTAGATCGAA
>CAZSWX010000016.1:0-11759 GCA_964610865.1 uncultured Enterobacteriaceae bacterium | reverse complement strand
CTAACATCTTGACGCTATTGACGTTTGCCCCTACACTTTGCTCTTCTAGATCGAACAACCGGAGACAATATGCCCGCGCGGATTCTTGTTTTACATGGTCCGAATCTCAACATGCTCGGACTGCGAGAGCCGGAGATCTATGGGAGCACGACCCTAGACGAAATAGATGCAGAAATGAAAGCATTGGCCAAGGAACTAAAGGTCACAATCGAGACTTTCCAATCAAATCATGAAGGAAGACTAGTCGACAAAATTCAGGAAACACAAGGGAATTTTGACGCGATTGTGATAAATGCAGGGGCCTATACTCACACGAGCATTGCCTTACGGGACGCAATCTTATCGGCAGGTATCCCCACGGTTGAGGTGCATCTATCAAACATTTATAAACGCGAGGAATTCCGCCACGTTTCATTCATTTCGCCCGTTGCGGTAGGTCAGATTTGTGGATTTGGGTTAGAAAGTTATCTGCTGGGGCTGCGTGCTGCAGCCTCAACAACGCGGGAGTAGGACTGCGGAGAAATCACGGGGAGGTTCGTGAGCAGGGAATTCTATGGAAATTGATGAAATCCGTAAACTGATCGACTTGATGGAAGAAAAACACCTCTCAGAGCTAGAGCTTAAGGATAGGGCGGGAGAGATCCGTTTAGTCCGAGCGGGCCAAGCGTTGCAGGTAGGGGTGCAACAAATTAGTGAGCTTTCAGGTTCTCAAGCTCCTCGCGCAAGCGAAGATACGGAGCAAGTTAAAGAACCTACTACGGGCGAAATCGACCCAGAGATGACAATCACTTCTCCGATGGTAGGAACGTTCTATTCTGCGCCAAACCCGGATGCACCACCTTTCATAACCAAGGGCGGGTTAGTGGAGAGAGGTGATGTGGTATGCATCGTCGAGGCGATGAAAATGATGAACGAAATAGAAGCAAACCTGCACGGACGAGTCCAACGCGTCCTAGTCGAAAACGGACAGCCCGTCGAATACGGCCAAGCCTTATTCCTTCTTGAGCCCGCGTAGGCCAGTCTCTCCATAAAGACATGTAAAGGGGCAATTTAAGTAGGTCGTGCGTGTTTAAGAAAATACTTATAGCTAATCGTGGAGAGATTGCTGTCCGTGTCATACGGGCCTGTCACTCAATGGAGATACCGGCGGTCGCCGTGTACTCCACCGCCGACAAGGACGCTCTACATGTAAAGCTTGCAGACGAAAGCGTCTGTATAGGCCCCCCAGCGCCGCTCGAAAGTTACCTAAATATACCGGCCATTGTGAGCGCCGCGATCGCCTTTGGTGCCGACGGTGTTCATCCCGGTTATGGATTTCTCTCCGAAAACGGGGACTTCGCCGAAGCGTGCCAGCGTTCGGGCATAAACTTCATTGGCCCTCGGGTCCGGAATATTAGACTCATGGGAGATAAACCCCGAGCGCGTAGAATAATGGATAGAGCCGGAGTTCCGGTCCTTTCCGGTACCTCTTCGGGGATAACCGATGTTCGGGAAGCTCAGGCAGTAGCCGCACAAGTTGGATATCCAATTCTTATAAAGGCTGCAGGTGGTGGTGGTGGTCGTGGTCTCCGGGTCGTCCATAATAAGGACGATCTTGCGGATCTTTTCGCAATAGCTAGGCAAGAGGGAGAAAACGCATTCGGCAATGGAACTTTGTATGTCGAAAAATACCTCGAACGTGCGCGGCATATCGAGTTCCAAATAGTGGCGGATCAGCATCGCAATGTAATACATTTAGGAGAGCGTGAGTGTTCGATACAGCGCCGCTATCAAAAGGTCATTGAAGAAGCACCATCGGTTGCATTAACAAAGCGATTGCGCGACAGAATGGGCTCCGTGGCAGTCAAGGCCGCACAAGCCGTAGGCTACACTAACGTAGGCACTATAGAGTTTTTGCTCGATCCTCACGACCAGTTTTACTTCATAGAAATGAACACCCGAGTTCAGGTCGAGCACCCTGTGACCGAAATGATGACAGGGATAGACGTGGTAGAAGCCGGGATCCGCTCAGCAAGTGGGGAACCATTACCTTGGCGACAAAGAGACATAGTCTTCTCCGGACATACCATAGAGTGCCGAATCGTGGCCGAGGACCCACTGACGATGTTACCGTCGCCTGGAACAATCAGCAGTTATCATCAACCAGGGGGTATTGGGGTTAGGGTTGAGGCAGGAGTAGCCGAGAACAGCACGGTTCCCGTTTTCTATGACTCGTTAGTAGCGAAGGTTGTTGTGCATGGAAGAACTCGTGAAGAGGCGGTCCATCGCATGCGTTCGGCACTCGCAGAGTATTGTATCGAGGGGATAAAGACTAACATACCCTTGCATCAACGAATCCTGAGAGACCGAGAATTTCTTGTAGGGAAAGTGCACACCCGGTATCTCGATAAATTCTTAGGCGGGCCCAAAGACTCCCGTGGCCAGCAAAAGCGAGGAATTGATTAATGGCCCATAACGCACGTTTTCCCTTCTTATTTGTAATACTCTCGTTCTTTGCTCTATTGGTCTTTCGCCAATCCGCACTAGGCTGTGGTCACGTAAACGATGAGCCGCAAAATCCGGCTACAAGGGCCACATCGTCGACGGTACCGGCGAGCCGAACGACTCTACAAAGAAATGGGCCGCGGATCAGTTTTGACAAGTTGGTTTTCGACTTCGGCAAAGTAGACCAAGGAACGAAAGTCGTTCACACCTTTTCCTTTAAGAATACTGGCGACAAAGACCTAGAGATTTCTTCCGTGAAGACTTCATGCGGGTGCACCGCAGCAGTTAGTACCGAAGACAAGATCGCTCCAAATCACAAGGGTACAGTACAAGTCACGTTCGATACGAAGCGTTTCATAGGACAACGAGCGAAGAGCGTCAGTGTACATTCGAACGACCCGCTCGGCAGAATCACGACACTTACCCTTCGAGGAGAAATTACTACGGAAGTAAGGGCCACACCGGAACAACTATACATGGGACGTATCTCGCGTGGATCACAAAAAAGACACACTGTCGAAATCTCCATCGCTTCCACTAATTCAGCCAGAATACTAGAAATCACGAATGAGAATCCTGCCGTATCGCTGCGTATTCTAGATAGAATAGCCAATGGACAAGAGCATGTCACACCCGTTCGCGTGGGATTGTCCGAAGAAGTAGTATTGGGAGGATTCACAGACACAATAACCGTAAAAACGACGAGTAAGAGAAAGCCGCTATTGAAGATCCCAGTGTTCGGTACGGTGGAGGGTGATGTGACTGTGGTGCCCGCGCAAGTAACCTTTGGCGTTGTTCGTTCTGGCGTCGAGAAAAAACAGGAAGTCAAAATCGTCAATCGGGCCGCCCTACCAATATCAATCCGTAACGCAAAGAGCTCCGAAGAGAACGTACTTGTACAAATAGTCGAGGACTCCCCCGGTAAGGAGTTTCGACTAATAATGACGGTCGGGCCATCTGGCAGCGTAGGCAAAATAAGGGGAACCGTCGAATTTATGACCAACCATCCCGAGGAAAGATATTTTTCTATCCCAATCTTCGGTGTCGTCACTGATTCAGAGCGGGCGAGCCGCTAGTTCATCCGACCCGGTACTTCCTGTATGGACGACGATTTGTCAATTGCGCCTGTCGATTCTATTGTCCCTGCTCTTGAAAGAATCAGCATTCTGTCCGCGCCAGAAACTGTACAAGAGCCTCTGCTAGTTCACGGGCTCAAAGGCACAGCGAGGGCGTTATTCGTGGCTCACAGTCTTAAGCGAACTCCGCGTCCAACAGTGTGTATTCTGCCTACCGACAAAGAAGCGGAAACATTCAGCGAAGACCTAAAGTTCTTTCTGCCGCGAGACAACTCGTTAACGGCCCGATACTATCCAGCGTGGGGTGTTTCAATAAACGACGGCCTTTCTCCGAAAAACGACATAGTCGCAGCCCAAATCGAATGCCTGTACGACCTACTGTCTGTTGTTTCACCAATTCTAGTAACATCCGCAGAAGCGCTTTTACAGCGCCTTATGCCTCAATCTGAATTCATGACAGCGACACTTAGCCTAGCTCCGGGACACGTCTTTCCTCTCTCTGAGCTTATCGATTATTTTGTACAATGGGGCTATCGGCGCGTACCATTAGTAGAGGAAAAAGGCGAGATCGGTGTCAGGGGCGGTATTATAGATTTTTTTCCACCCCTAGCCGATTGCCCGATCCGTATCGAATATGAGGGCGACGAAATAGACAGCGTGCGGCTATTCGATTCGGCTTCCCAACGCTCCACTAATCCACTGGAGGAAGCCACAATTTTACCCATGCGTTTCTTTCCCACGAGCCGTCTACAAGCATCTTTACGGACCGTGGAAGAGGATTTAGACCGACATGAGGCCCCGCACAGAGAACACCTCCGTATAACCGAAAATATAAAAAGTGGATTACCTTTTCCCGGCGTCGAGTTCTTTCTTCCTTACGTTTACCCAGATCTCGATTCATTTGATGCCTATTTACCCAAGAACACACTCGTATGGGCCTTCGACCCGCCGCGGCAGTTTCAAATTTGCGAAGAGTTCCTCGCCAACGTCACTTCCCCGAGCACCGGAAATCGGGGGGAAGAACGGTTCACTCTCGCACACGAGGATTATTACCTATCGCCCGGTCACGCTCTCGAATGGCGCACAGCTTTTGCTACTGTGGAAGTCCGCAGTCTCGATACCGTACATGCTCCATACAATGTCACAACAAAACTCCACACAAGCTTCAAGCGGTCGGAGAAAAACCTCGACAAGGAAAAGAGTTTGAAACCCTTAGTTGAAGCAATGCACCGATGGCGAGACGAAGGTCGACATGTCTTTCTGACAGCTTCAACCCATAGACAAGCTACACATCTCCAGCAATTACTTGAAGGACACGCTACCCACGTACCGATCAGTGACGAGGCGAGGGAATTTGACCTGCCAAAAGTATCCGCGAAACCGAGCACATGCATATTGATAGGTCAGCTCTCTCGTGGTTTCGTTTTGCCGACGGACAGCCTCGTTTTTCTCAGCGAGGAGGAAATTTTCGGTGAGCGCCGGCGGAGAAGACAATCTCGTCCGAACCCAGTAACAGATTACCTTACAGGTCTTAGCCAGCTGAAAACTGGCGACTACGTTGTCCACACGGACCACGGAATCGCAAAATACCAAGGACTCCAGCATCTAAATGTCGCACAAACAACGGGCGATTACCTACACTTAGAATATTTGGCCGGTGACAAGTTATTCTTGCCCGTGGACCGCATTAACCTAGTACAAAAATATAGTGGAGCAGACGATCGGCCTCCGTCCCTCGACCGATTGGGCAGCCAAGTTTGGGAGCGCGTCAAGAAAAAGACTCGGGAATCCATTCAAGCGATGGCACGCGAACTCCTCGAGATACACGCATTGCGGCAAAGCACTGAACGCTCTTCAATTATCGGGTACTCAGGGGATTACGAAGAATTCGTTTCACTTTTCCCATTCGAAGAAACGACTGGACAACGGGCGGCAATCGAGGATGTGCTCAATGATCTCGAAAGTCGTAAACCAATGGACCGGCTAGTCTGTGGAGATGTGGGCTACGGCAAGACTGAGGTAGCTTTAAGGGCTGCCTATCTTACGGTCGAAAGCGGGAAACAAGTGGCCGTGTTAGTACCCACGACAGTGCTGGCTCAGCAGCATGCAGAAACCTTCAAGCGGCGATTTTCTGAAACTCCTGTACACATCGAATTGTTGAATCGCTTTCGTTCCGCCGCCGAAACCAAGAGCGTAGTGCACGGCCTCAAAACAGGCAGCGTCGATATTGTCGTTGGCACTCAGCGCTTATTACAGCGTGACGTTAAATTTAAGGACCTCGGACTGGTCGTCATCGACGAAGAACACCGATTTGGAGTGACGCACAAGGAAAAAGTGAAACGATTCCGCCATGAAGTTGACGTCTTAACTCTTTCCGCAACACCAATTCCGCGCTCACTAAATATGGGTATGATGGGCTTAAGAGATTTAAGCGTTATAGAGACCCCACCGGTCGATAGACAAGCAATACGTACGTATGTCGCCCAATATGATCGGCAACTCGTTCGCTCCGCTATCCTTCAAGAGTTGTCTCGTGGTGGGCAAACCTTTTTCGTCCATAACCGTGTAGAAACAATAGGAAAAATAGCCGATGACTTGAGACAACTGATTCCGGAAGCAACACTCAATATTGCCCATGGCCAAATGGGAGAGAGGGAACTCGAGCGCGTTATGCTCGATTTTATGCATCATCGGATAAACGTGCTGGTCTGCTCCGCCATCATCGAATCCGGTCTCGACATCCCCACCGCCAACACAATTATTATCAACCGGGCCGATCGTTTTGGGCTTGCCCAATTGTATCAACTTCGAGGTCGCGTTGGACGCTCTGCCATGCGAGCTTATGCGTATCTGCTCATCCCGGGGGAACACAAATTAACAAAAGATGCGCAGCGGCGGTTGGAAGTTCTTCAGGAGTTAGATGACCTGGGAGGCGGATTTCGTTTGGCTGCACACGACCTAGAGATACGAGGAGCAGGCAATCTTTTAGGCAAAGAACAATCTGGCCGCGTCGCCGCCGTGGGTTACGAGCTATACGCTCAAATGTTGGACGAAACCGTCCGCGAACTACGGGGCGGAGAAATTGAGATTTCTATAGAGCCTGAAATCCAATTAGGTACCCCTGCCTATCTGCCCGAAGCATATATTCCGGATGTCAATCAGAGGCTGGTCTTTTACAAAAAACTCGCTAACGTCAAGGAAAGAGCTGACCTCGACGCTTTAGCATTTGAACTGGAGGACCGGTTCGGCACGTTACCTGAGGTTGTAAGCCGTTTTATCGAAGTGATGGATTTGCGACGAGTGCTCAGGTACTATTTAGTGAGGGCGGTCTATCATAAAAATGAGAAAGTTACCCTTCATTTTCACGAGAATTCACGCATACAAAGCGAACGTTTAGTTTCATTTGTGCAAAATAGTAAGAGTGATGCCCAGATTCGGCCAGGCTTAAGTCTTTCATTCTCCATAACAACTAAAGAAAACGTGATGGATACGGTCAAGAGTCTCTTGCGGAGTTTCGATGAATCATGTTAGCCGAGGACCCATGAGCAAAAGCACATCGCTCGCAGTTTGTCTGTTTGCAGCCACGGTGGCCACAGGAACAAGTGTGACTTATGCGGAAGTAATTAACCGTATTGTCGCAACCGTCGACGGTGCACCGATAACGGCATTTGAGATGGAGGGGTTCCGCAAGGATGCGGCTACGAGCCCCCTTGCCCCCGCCGGTGGGGCTGCCGGTATGTCTGACAAAGAGGTGTTGGACGCCCTGGTGATGCAAAAATTGATTAAAAAGGAAGTGGAAACGCAAGGGCTCAAGGCAAAGAAAACCGATATCGATGGTTATATCGCACGCATGCAAGCACAGAGCAACTTAAATGATGAGGAATTTGAGGCAGCGCTGCTAGACCAGGGCATGACGATGGAGAAATATCGCGAGCGTGTTGCTATTGAAGTGGAGCAAGCGATCCTCATGAGTCGCGAAATTGGGTCGAGAGTAAACGTCACACCAGAGGACGTGAAACGATATTATGATGGACGCATAGACGAATACACACACCCGGCGCAAGTTCGCGTACGACACATTTTCGTTCCGCTGCCTGCCCAAGCAGGCGAAGATGTAGCGCACAGGGCGGTTGAAATAATGTACCAACTACGCGAGCGCGCGCTTAGTGGAGAAAGTTTCGGAAATCTTGCGGATCAGTACTCTCAAGGGCCAGGCGCAGGGACGGGGGGCGATTTAGGTTACTTCGAGAGAGGTCAAATGCCTGAAGGTATAGAACAAGTGGCATTCTCCCTAGAAAATGGAGACATCAGCGAACCCTTCAGAACTAACTCGGGAATGCATCTCCTGAAAGTAGAAGACAAGAGAACCGCAGGGCTACAGCCTTTAGAAATGGTATCAGACGAAATCAAGAACAAGTTGTACAACGATGCGCTGAGAGAGCGCTATGCCCGCTGGTTCTCCGAAGATTTGCGCTATCGTCATCACGTTGAAAATTTCCTCGACACTCCAGGAGACTTTGAGGCCTCAGTAGGAGAGACAACATACGCACTCGATACTGAGGTAGAAGACGTGTCACCAGAACAATTGACAACCGGAAAAAAGAGAGGTTGGCGTGGCTGGCTTTGGCCATTCTAATTAGGGCACGCACTTGATCTTATGAGACCTGTCATTGGTTTGACCATGGGCGATCCCGCTGGGATCGGGCCCGAGGTGGTGGTGCAGGCTTGTATGCGTCACACAACGAAGCATCGTACCCTTCTTATTGGAGACTTCGGGGTCCTCGAAGAAACAGTCACTCGACTTTCCTCGCCACTGGTCTTGTACGAATGGACGGTAGGTGACCCCCTCCGTCCGGAATCCCGGGGAATACCAGTCCTGAACTCATCTCATTTAAACCCAAGAGATCGTGTCCCTGGGAACCCAACGGCAGCTGGAGGAAATGCCTCCTACAGATACGTTCAGATCGGCGTTCACCTTGCTTTAACCAAGACATTGGATGGGTTAGTGACAGCTCCAATTTGTAAATCGATGTGGCACGCTGCTGGGCACCACTACCCTGGCCATACTGAACTTCTTGCCAAAATGACACGCACGCCGGAGGTGCGCATGATGCTGGTGGGCGAACAGCTCCGCGTCATCCTCGTTACGACTCATATGGCGCTGACACGGGTCGCAGAAAAGCTAACCATCGGGAACATCGAGAAGACTATCGTTCTTGCCGCCAATCACCTCGAACGCTTCCACGGCGTGAACACTCCTCGGTTGGCGGTGGCCGGCTTCAACCCTCACAGTGGAGAGGGTGGCGCATTTGGAAGCGAGGAGCGACTTCTTGTACAACCTGCAATAGACAAAGCAGTGGCTAACGGACTCGCCGTCACCGGTCCGGTCTCGCCAGACACCGTCTTCGTGCAGGCAATGCGGGGGGAGTTCGATGCCGTGATTTGCCATTATCATGACCAAGGTCTAATTCCATTTAAAATGGTTTCATGGTTCGATGGCGTAAATGTGACAGTGGGGTTGCCTATAATCCGCACTAGTCCTGACCACGGCACGGCCTTCGACATTGCGGGCCAGAATAAAGCAGATGACCGAAGCATGCATGCAGCCGTAGCGTTGGCAGCAGCAATGACCGAACGCGTTTGAACATTGTCTTGTTAGGGAGGGAGCATGTCAGATTTTCCCAACGCCCAGGACCGCGAGCAAATGCAGAGGCTTGGGATGGATACCACGCGGATCGAGAAAGACCTCCAACACCTGAGCGACGGACACCCAGGCTTGAACCTGGAACGACCCTGCACTATCGGAGACGGGATTGTCTGCCTGCAAAACAATGAAATCGATACTTTCGCTAAAATCGGAGAGGAAGCAGGTCTTGGCGGAAGGCTATCAAAATTCGTCCCTGCGTCGGGAGCCGCAAGTCGCATGTTTGAACCGTTACGCTCCTTGTCTAATATTGCTGAAACTTTGCCCAAACTAGCATTCTTCGAGGAATGGGCACATATTACCGGATTGCGCAAAGCTAGTTTGCTGGAAATACACAAAGCCGTAAGCCAACTTCTGAGCAAAAAAAGCATGGACTACGGAAGATTACCCAAGGGGTTGCTTCCTTTTCATCAATACGGCGCCTATGTACGGACACCAATAGAAGAACATCTGGTTGAGGCGATTCGTTATACCCTCGACAGAAATTCAGAGGGACGCGTCCATTTTACGTTGCCCTCGGCTAGGAAGCAGCAACTTGCTGTGAGAAAGCATGTCAACACCGTTCTCCCCCGCTACCTGAGCACTGGCTGTAGTTTGGATGTGTCATATTCTATTCAAGAAATTCGCACCAACGCTCCTGCTATAATGGCAGACAAAGCAGAGCCTGTCCGGGACCACGCAGGACAACTTTTGTTTTGGCCCAGCGGCCACGGGGCTCTTCTATCGAATCTCGACAAATTGCAGGGTGATATAATTTTTATAAAAAATATCGACAACGTTATACGAGACGAATTTCCAAAAGACTTAAAACCGGATCTTCACCGCTTCCGAAAGGCTCTGTGCGGGTACCTAGTCGCGATACAAAAAGACACCTTCTCTCATCTAGAAGCCATAAAGCATTCCTCCGAGAGCGATGAAGTAATTCGTTCTGCCTTTGACTTTTTGCAAAACAGACTATCTATAGAATTATGTCCTCGGGTGTGGGCACTCCCAACGGAAGAAAAAATTTTATTCGTCGAGAAGATATTGAACAGGCCCATAAGGGTGTGTGGCGTAGTGAGAAATGAAGGCGAGCCTGGCGGTGGCCCATTCTGGGTTAAGGATCGTAACAGCGCGGCCTCTTTACAAATTGTGGAGTCGGCGCAAGTCAATTCCGACGCCGTTCAGCAGGACCTCTGGAGGCGCAGCACACACTTCAACCCCGTGGATATAGTATGTGGCGTTCGAAATTTCGAAGGAAAGAACTTTTCGCTTAACGAATTTGTAAACGAACACACGGGGTTTATAACAAAGAAAACTTGGGACGGCGTTACTCCCGTGAAAGTACTCGAGCGACCAGGTCTTTGGAACGGCTCCATGTGGTACTGGAACACAGTGTTCCTGGAAGTTCCAGCGCACACCTTCAATCCAGTCAAGACGGTTCTCGATCTCGCAAGAGCCGCACATATGAATGAAGAATAGAATACACGAGGCACTATCACCGCTACCAGCTCGACGTCCACTCCTCTAACGCTAATCAACTCTATTTTGACTAACCATGTACGAACGGGGAACGTTAATGAATTCAAACATATTCCGTGAGTATGACATCAGAGGTAAAGCCGATGTGGACTTTGATTCAGAATTCGCCTACGCGCTGGGTCGAGCTTATGGAACATTGGCCACCGAAAAAGGCGGGAAAACAGTTTCTGTAGGGCGCGACTGCCGACTTACGTCGCCTAAATACGCAGCGGCGGTCATAAGTGGACTAAAAGAATCGGGTCTTCAAGTGTTGGATATAGGAATATGTCCCACCCCGCTCCTCTATTTTTCTCTCTACCATTACGACCTGGATGGGGGGATTCAGGTGACCGGCAGTCATAACCCCTCTGATCAAAATGGATTTAAGATTTGTCTGGGCAAGACCTCCCTTCATGGGCCGGAAATACAAGAGCTCCGCAAACGTATTGAGAGGCGCAATTTCACATCCGGCAACGGCCAAACAAAATCAACGCCAATAACCACGCCGTACCACGATTTTCTAGTTAAGAAGTTTGGCCGTCTAGAAGGAAACATCTCGGTCGTCGTGGACGCCGGAAATTCAACTGCGGGCCCGGTAGCGCCGCAAATCCTGAGGGCGCTGGGGTGTCGCGTGACCGAATTATTCTGTGATTTGGACGGTCGATTTCCCAATCACCACCCTGACCCTACAGTTCCAGAAAATGTCAAAGATCTAATAACAAAGGTTAAAGACACCCAAGCCCAAGTTGGCGTGGCCTATGATGGTGACGCCGATCGTCTTGGGCTAATAGATAGGAACGGAAACATTGTTTGGGGAGATGAGATGTTAATACTCTTCGCTAGAGACCTTCTAACACGCCACCCCAAAGCCACCGTAGTAGCAGAAGTCAAATGTTCCCAGCGTTTATACGATGACATCCAGCGTAAAGGCGGAAGGCCTATTATGTGGAAAGCAGGTCACTCATTAATCAAAGCAAAGATGAAGCAGACGGGCG
>CAZSWX010000015.1:0-16210 GCA_964610865.1 uncultured Enterobacteriaceae bacterium | reverse complement strand
GGAACGTCTTTTGTAAGATCGAGCCGCTTTCGCAAGGAGCGCGTCGTTGTCAAAAACCTATCACATAACTGGACGTCTAATGCGCCGCTCGTATGGCCTCCACTTGTTGTCCTCTTGGAGAGGGAGTTTACCCTCCCGACAGGAGGCTCACAAGCATCTATTCAAGAGGCATGCCATGGGGATGCCAAATGGGAGGCCTTGACAGGGCATAGTGATAATGAAAATGAAATTCAATATCAAAAGAAATATGCCCTATATGAATTCCGCGGTTTCTGGAAACCTAGTGTAGAACGGAGAAGATGTTTTGTTTTTGAAGGGCCGTCATAGGGGAGAGGGAACGGTTCAACGTGGGTCTGTGTTTTTCTGGTCGAAAATTTCTGGTGGGGGTAGGTGTTTGCTGTGGGGCGTTCGGCGTTCTCATAATAACTTCGGCTTTTGCACAGGCGATGGTGGTCTATTCGAAAGAGGAGGCGTTGGAGATTGCCTTTCCTGGTGCGGAAGAGGTGGTTACTAAGAGTTTTTTTCTTACGCCGGAGGAACTTACTCAGGTGACTGAGAGGGCTCGAGTCGAAATGGATTCGAAGCTAGTAACTTTCTACGTTGGGTACGCCGAGGGAAAACCACAAGGCTATGCCTTTATCGAAACACATATAGTCAGGACCTTTCCCGAAACGTTTCTTGTTGTAATTTCACCCCGAGGCACTGTGGAGAAATTAGTTGTGTTAGCGTTTTATGAGCCGCCTGAATATCTCCCATCTGATCGATGGCTGAAACAGTTTTCGAAGAAGAGGCTTAGCGCCGAAATGCGGCTACGACGGGGAATTCATGGGATTATGGGCTCTACGTTGACGGCACAGGCAGCAACGAGCGGGGTAAGGAAAGTCTTAGCTCTTTTTGAAATGCTTATAGAGGAGCAACATTGACGTGCGTTTTGTAGTGACCGCCGAATGGTCAAAAAACCGACTGCTTCAGATGATCATTGTAATATTTATCATCTACGTGGCTGGTCTCTGGCTCACGAATGCGCTCCTTTACTTTGCGAAGATGGGGCTGACGTACGTATCGGTTACCGAATATTACTTAGGCTCGGAGGAGCGGTTCCTCCAACCTCGTAGTTATCAAGGCATGTTAGAGGTGGCTCACTTTCATCTGTTCGCGATGGGCCTCCTCCTTCTCACCCTAACGCATCTCATGCTTTTCGTGCCGCTCCGACCTGCACTAAAAGCTTGGTTGATAATCATTCCGTTTTTTTCGGCGCTCGTGAATGAAGGTGCCGGATGGTTGGTCCGATTCGTCCATCCTCTGTTCGCCTATCTGAAGATCGCCGGGTTTCTCTTCTTAGAATTCAGTCTTGCGGTGCTGATCGTATTGTGCCTTTGGGCAATAGGGGGAGGGTCCCAAGACAATTATGACAAGGCCGGTCAAAGACAACCGGGCGAAAATCCAGAGTCGGACCGTTCCGAGGGATCCTGGAGGAAGAGGGAGACTGACTGATGCGCGTGGAAAAGACATTGGCAGTCGTTCCACGGGTGGTATGTGGACGACACGGTTTGCTGGTCCTTGTATGCATGTGGTTTGCTTTCATAGGCGCCGCCGCTGCGGAAGATTGCCACATTGATGGCCGCTACGTGATGGGTACTGTGTTCGAAATGACGGTGTGCCCAAATGAAAATGTCAGGGAGGCCTCGCCCACAACGGTAGTTGAGGAAGCGTTTCGCGAGGCGAAACGCTTGGACGCGTTATTTACTACCTATTCCTCGCAGGGCCCGGTAATCCGTCTCAATAAAGGCGCTGGGCTCGGGTTTCAGACAGTTCCGGAACAACTCGTAGAAATACTTTTGCTTTCACGGAGCTACACAGAAACAACTGGGGGTGCTTTCGATGTCACAGTCGGTCCACTGTTGTCTCTGTGGCGTAGTGCTGGACAGTCCGGGGAGGTCCCCTCTCGTAGCGCGATTGGAGAGGCGCTGACCTCGGTTGGGAGTGATAAACTGGAATTCCAGGGGACAAATGATGTGGCGTTAAGGCAACCGGAGATGTCCCTTGATCTTGGGGGTATCGCGAAGGGCTATGCACTTGATCGCGTGGCGCACGTGTTGCGTGAGAGAGGTGTTGGGGACGCTTTGCTCAATTTTGGCCATAGTAGCCTGTGGGCCCTAGGTTCTCCTAGTGATACGGAACGATGGCGGCTGTTATTGCGTTGGCCAAGTGGTCAGCAAATAGGCCTAGCGAGCTTCTCGGACCAAGCCGTGTCTATTTCAGGAACTTTAAGTAATACGACCACGATTGAAGACCGTCGTTACGGAAACATAATTGACCCACGCAGTGGCCAACCGGTCGGTCGTGATCTCTTGGCCTGCGTCGTTGGGCAGAACGCGGCACAAGCGGAGGTGTTGAGTACGGCATTGCTAGTTATAGGAGAGTTGAGCGGTATCGAGTTGCTGGAGAGTATTGACGGGGTAGAAGGGATGCTTATTGAGGCGAACGGTGGTGCTTGGACGACGACAGGGTGGAAGCAAGCAAGCCGGTTTTCTTTACTCTAGGGGAGTGAAACACGATGCAGAGCAGTGAAGTATTGATGTCAATCAGGGACCTTGAAGGGGACGAAAATAGGAGCCTGTTGGTAGGCGAGTCTGCCTTAGAGGTAGTCTTGAATGCAGAAACGACGGGCGATTCGACAATAGAGATCCGAAAGCTGAATTGGGGAACAGGTGTAGGATGGTGCCCACAGCAGACTTTGGTTCTCACCACGGAAACAGCGGAAGCGCTCCTGAGGACACTACAAAAGCACAGGTCGAAGTGGAAAGGCGGGTCGTCCTCGCGCGGCAAAGTTATTCCTCTTCATCGGCCAGAATAAGACGTGCTATCAGCAGTACGTTCAAAAACCGTACGGGCCAGGCATGAGATGAAAGAAGAAAAGGTCAGCTGATACCTTGGATAACCCTTCCCTATGTGGTACTCCCTTGGCGGAGTCCTTTCAATAAACGAGCCACCACGCGAAAAGATACGCGGGAATTAAAAATTCTGTGGACAGGCGCATCGCAATTGTTGGTGCTGGACCCGCCGGGCTGACGGCGGCTTACGAACTTCAGAAACTAGGCCTCAGTTCGACTATTTTGGAAGCAGACGAACAGGTAGGTGGACTATCTAGGACTGTCAAATACGAGGGCTATAGATTCGATGTCGGTGGGCATCGCTTCTTTTCCAAGAGTTCGTTAGTTAATTCGCTTTGGCAGGAAATTCTCGGTGAAGATTTGCTCCTCAGGTCTCGCCTGTCCCGAATCCATTACCGAGGGCATTTTTTCGATTATCCGCTCAGGCCGCTGAACGCGCTTTTGGGTCTTGGAGCGACAGAGTCCCTGAAGGTGATGGTGAGCTACGCCAAAGCGAAGCTGTTTCCAGACAGAGACGAGAAGAATTTTGAACAATGGGTCTCTAATCGTTTTGGCAAGCGGTTGTATCGGATCTTTTTCAAGACATACACGGAGAAAGTTTGGGGCATGCAGTGTTCAGATATCTCTGCTGATTGGGCGGCGCAGAGGATCAAGAACCTGTCGCTCGGGGAGGCGATCCGGGCAGCCTTCTTTAGAAGTCAGCGGAACAAAGATGGTCAAATCATAACGACGCTTATTGATTCCTTCATGTATCCCCGATTGGGGCCAGGTATGATGTGGGAGCGCTGCGCCGAGAAACTCGACCGGCTCGGATCCAAAACGATTCGGGGTACAAGCGTAGAAAAGGTTCGTATTTCTGAGAGCCGGGTCGTTTCTCTGATTGGACGGAACCATTACGGAGACAAGATGGAGTTAGACGCCGATGATTTTATTTCCTCTATGCCCTTAGCATCCCTTGTCAACAGCATAGATCCGTTGCCACCATCTGAAGTCATCAGGGCTGCACGAGCGCTGCAGTATCGTGACTATCTAACGGTTGTACTTATTGTTCAGCGCAAAGAGGTATTTCCGGACAATTGGATCTACATTCACTCGCCACAAGTAAGGATGGGGCGTGTTCAGAATTATAAAAATTGGAGCCCAGAAATGGTACCGAATTCCGATCGGACGGCGTTGGGACTGGAATACTTCTTATGGAACAGTGATGATATGTGGTCTTGGCCGGACGAGAGGTTGATTGACTTCGGTAAAGCGGAATGTGCTGAACTAGGCCTAATTTTCTCGAATGAGGTTCTAGACGGTGCAGTTGTTCGAATGCGAAGAGCTTACCCGGTCTACGACAGCTCCTATAGGAAAAATGTCACTCTGATCAAACAATATCTGGCGACGTTGGCAAATTTTCAGACCATTGGCCGTAATGGACTACACCGATACAACAATCAAGACCATTCAATGTTAACCGGCGTGTATGCGGCTCGAAATACCATGGGTGAGCAGAATGACGTCTGGGCTGTGAATACGGAAGCGACGTATCATGAACAAGGAACCTCTCCCGATGGTGCCTCGACTGACCGGGAGGTGCCGCGGGGTGTTTAGGCTTTGTCAGCGACAGTTATTTTCGGGTAAATCACTCAAACCGTGCCTAAGGGTCGGGTCAGGTAGTCAACAGTAGAGACGTTTTGGACTAGCGATTTATGCGAACTCATCTCACTAAATTGGTGACGAAGGATACTTTGCCAGTGTCGTATTCGATGCAGTTCGGAAACGAGCGAATCGAACTCAGCCAAATGTTGGGAAAAAAAGTATGCTTCAGGTTTTTTGGAGAGATCATATGTACGGCGTGCGGAAAGAAGACCAACCGGAGCTTTGCTCAGGGGCATTGTTACTCCTGCTTCAGGAGTCTCCCACAGTGTGACATTTGCATCGTCAAACCCGAGTTATGCCACTATAAGAAAGGTACCTGTCGCGAACCTTCCTGGGGAGAGTCCTACTGTTTCAAACCGCACTATGTGTACCTCGCGAACTCGTCGTCGTTGAAAGTAGGAATCACACGTGCCACCCAGATTCCCACTAGGTGGCTAGACCAAGGAGCTGTTCAAGCATTGCCAATTTTTAAGGTTCACAGTCGGATGCAAGCAGGTCTCGTTGAGGTTATTTTTAAAACCAGAGTCGCTGATCGCACGAACTGGCGAAAGATGTTGAAGGGCTCGCCCGCACACGAAGACATGGAGGTGAAACGGGATGAACTGCTAGACGTTTTGGCGGATGAGCTGAATAATGTCCCAGGCGCCGACGGTGAATCCGCTCCCGTGCTACTAGAAGAAAAGGCCCGGGTTTTCGAATACCCCGTCGTGCGTTACCCTACGATTGTTAAATCCTTGAATTTCGACTTACAAGCCACCGTAGAAGGAGTTCTCGAGGGCGTGAAAGGGCAATATTTAATGCTCGATACGGGGGTACTCAATATACGGAAGTTCGTCGGGTACCATGTCGAATTCTCCACTGACTAAAAATAGTCGGTACCGCAGGGGTGTCGCGGTGCATTTGCCTTCTTGAACCTAAGGCCTTTGCCGGGCCCAACCAAGCCACCGTGCCAGAAGGGATTTGACGGTCGGTGTCAGTCGAGTCCTGTTGTAGGCATCCGCAAGCCGTTTGATGACCTCAGCCTGTGTGGGGTATGGATGAATGGTTTTGGACAGCGCTCTAAGACCGACCCCGGAGTTAATGGCCAGGGTCACTTCAGAAATCGTCTCACTTGCGTGTCGACCAACAAGGGTTGCACCTAGAATTTTGTCATCGTAGCCGCTTGTGAGGATCTTGGCGAAGCCACTTGTGTCGCCATCTATAACGGCACGATCAACACTGGTCATCTCTTCCAAAAAAATGCACACAGGAATCCCTTGCGCCACGGCATCCTGTTCGGTTATCCCTACCTGTGCTAGCTCGGGACTCGTGTAGACGCACTTAGGGACAGTCAAGGAGCTGGCCCTAGCTCGACCGAAGAACAATGCATTCTGGATGACGATACGGGCCATGGCGTCTGCCACATGCGTAAACTGGTCGTGCCCACAGACGTCGCCAGCAGCAAAAATACGCCGATTCGATGTACGGAGTCTGTCGTCAACCATAACGCCGGTTTTGTGATCGAAGTTTACGCCAACCGTCTGCAGGTTCAGCCCGTCGATGTTCGGGGTCCGGCCGACCGCTACTACGACTTTATCGACCCGAAGAAAAGAAGAATCTTTCCTATTAACGACTTTGAGTACCGTGTCGAGGCCTTCCTTTTCCACCTGAGTGATAACGGAACCAGGCAAAATTGTGACGCCGTCCTGCGACAAAGACGAATCTACTAGCCCGGACGCATCCTTGTCTTCTTTCGGCAGAATAGTTGATCCGGACTCCAATAACGTGACTTGCGAGCCGAACAAGGTGAAGGCCTGAGCTAATTCGCAACCGGCGGGACCCGCGCCTATGATGGCTAGCCGGTCGGGTAAATCAGGTAGCGAAAAAATTGTCTCATTCGTTAGATAATGGACATGTTCCAGTCCGGGAATATTCGGCAAAGATGGGCGGGTCCCTGTGGCGATAACAGCGCGGCGGAATTTGAGTTTTTGGGTACCGATCTGGACAGTTTGTGAATCGATAAATGATCCTTCTCCGAGGAAGACGTCGACCCCCAATTCGTCCTTGTAACGCTTTGCCGAGTCATTGACGCTTATCCGTGAACGCAACAAGCGCATTCTTTCCATGACCGAGGCGAAGTCTATCCCTGTGCCGTCAGGGACATTCACGCCGTACTGGTGCGCTTCTCGGACGGCTGCAACGGCCCGTGAAGAGCGAAGCAGTGATTTGGACGGTACACAACCCGAATTCAAGCAATCCCCTCCCAGATGGGCTCGTTCCACCAACGCGACTTTTGCTCCTAGGCCGGCTGCACCTGCTGCGGTGATTAATCCAGCGGTCCCGCCGCCGAGGACGACGAGGTTATAGTTTGGCGCCGGCTTAGGGTTTTGCCAATCCGCCGGGAAGACATTGGCGGCTAATTGTTCGTCATGAATTGCCGGCTTTAGTGCTCGCTGATGCATAGTCATTCTCCTGTGAACCAAAGTACAACCGCCAAATTAAGGCGCGCGGTGTGGCGGCAATAACATCTGGTGCCTCCCAGAACACAGATACGCGGCTTTTGCCGTCTATCTGACTAACCAGGACCTCGACGCCGGGAAACAAGAGTTTCTGTTCCTGCGGGAGCCTTCGACGCGACGTCTTGCCTTACCCGCTGCTTTCGGCCGAGAAGTCTTTGGAGAGGGTGACTAAGTACGCGTTGAATTTACGAGAATGCAATATCCACTCGGGTTCGGTCTTCTTGTACACGTCATGGTCATCACCAGTGTCCCTCAAGCTATGGCCGTCCCGGCCGGTCCACTCTTCAAGGCAGAAAGTAACCCCGGCGTGTCTGCCGTCAAACCGTAGGACATTGTTTCTTATGCACGGACCGGGACCTCGTGACAAGACGCAGTATTTATCGATAGTGAGTTGTTCATTTATGCTTTCCGCGGTGGGCCGTGCGCGACCGGGGTCAAACTTGCCGTCATCGATGACCCGGTTCACGAGCGGGGGAAATTGTGCCGCCCAACATAGTGGTCGTACCACTGAGGCAAGTCTCGGGTCGGGTGTCCGCCCGGCATTTTTATCCAAATTTTATTCTG
Organism: uncultured Enterobacteriaceae bacterium; assembly: GCA_964610865.1. Lineage (GTDB taxonomy): Bacteria > Desulfobacterota > Binatia > Bin18 > Bin18 > Bin18. The sequence goes on along the minus strand of CAZSWX010000015.1, from coordinate 8,610 downwards.
CTACTGGAGCTGCCTCGTAGAACGTGGCCTGGTGGTGAAGAAATAGGGTGGGTGAGGAGTATTACCAAAATCCTGTCTCGGGTGATATGCCTAGGGCCGTCGGTTTCCTTTTGTCCGGGGAGGAAGGAATGCTAGAGCGCAATCAACAAGAGTACGATAAAACTGCGGCGAAGTATTACGACTGGAACTCACATGGAGTAGAGGGAGACGTCGGGTTCTATATAGAGGAGGCCAAGGGTAGTGAAACACCGGCTCTTGAAGTGGGCTGTGGTACGGGAAGGGTGTTGTTCCCGCTTGCCGAGGCCGGGGTCGAAGTGGTCGGACTCGACCGTGCCGCACATATGTTGGGTGTGGCACGGAGAAAGTTGTCTAAGCTACATGAGCAAGTGCAGAGTCGGATTGAACTCGTACAAGGGGATATGAGAAATTTCTCGCTCCGCAGGCAATTTGCGTTGATCATTATCCCTTATCGATCTTTTCAACATCTTGTTACACCAAAGGATCAGAGACGGGCCCTTAGCGTGATACACGCACATTTAACAGACGGGGGACGGCTTGTATTTAATATTGCGGATCCCGATGTTCGGACCATGTCATATTACCAAACTAATGCCAGTCAAATTGCTCACAAAGAAGCGGAGTTCGCGGACCCAAGCAATGGGAACCGGGTGATCGAGTGGACGGTCCGGGGCTATGATCCGGATCTCCAGGTGTTGGAACAGGATACCGTTTTTGAAGAGATCAATGACCGGGGCCAGGTCCTGACTAAAACGTATGTCCCGCTTCGGTTGCGGTACACCCATCGGTACGAAATGAGATATCTCTTGGAGTTGACCGGCTACAAAGTAGAGCAGTTGTATGGCGGTTTCGACCGTAGGCCTTTCGGCAAAGGGGGAGAACAGATTTGGGTTGCGCGGAAGACCTCATAATCGTTAGTTTACACTCAGTTAAGGAGATCTCAATATGACCCGGGTAGCGGACGTCGTTGTCATTGGTGCTGGTGTGACGGGGGCGAGTATTGCTTTCAATCTTGCAAAATCCGGGGTCAATAATGTGGTCGTCTTGGAAAAGAATACTATCTGTTCTGGAGCAACGGGCCGGAGTTCCGCCTGCATACGCCAACATTATTCCACGGAAATAACAGCGCGCATGGTGCACCGAAGTTTAGCTGTTTTTGAAAATTTTGATGACTTGGTCGGTGGCTCCGCGGGGTTTGTACGAACGGGGTACCTAATGGGCGTACCCGAGAGAAATTTGGATGCATTAAAAAAGGTTTTGGCGATGCAGCGGAAAGTGGGAATCAAGACGCAGCTGGTATCGCCCTCGGAAATTAAGGCTATTGAACCGCGAGTGCGGACCGATGATTTTGCCGGTGGCGCGTGGGAGCCAGATTCCGGCTATGCCGATCCATCTGATACGACCGCTTCCTTTCTGAGGCGAGCCCGTGAACTGGGTGTTGAGGTGCGCCAGGGAGCCGAAGTGGTCGGCCTCGGGCTAGAGGCAGGCAGGGTAGCGGAGGTTCGGACTCCGTCAGAGAAATTCTTGACGAACACCGTTGTAGATGCCGCCGGCGCGTGGGGTGATCGCGTTGCGCGTCTGGTAGGAGTAGAGATCGACCTCACTGTTTGCCGTCACAACATTTGCTTTGTGAAGAGACCAGAGACCGCTTCAGCCCGCCATGCCATGTTTTATGATTTTGTAAAGCAGATTTATACCCGACCGGAAGGGCGAGACCTCACCTTGGTGGGCTCCTTGGATCCCGTCGAAGTTGCCGATGTAGTGGACCCGGACCGATATGATCACGGTATCAGCTACGATAAGACGGTGGAAATGACGGGCCAAGTTACCCACCGGTTTCCGCCTTTCGAAGCCGGGAGCTTTCATAGTGGATACTCCGGGTTTTTTGATGTCACGCCCGATTGGCATCCTATACTGGACGTGGTGCCGCACGTGAGCGGGTTCTATTTGGCCGTGGGCTTTAGCGGCCACGGGTTTAAGCTAGCGCCAGCAGTAGGAGAAATGGTTTGTAGTCTTATTATGAATGGTAAGGCGCCGGACTCGGATATCGCCGCATTCGGATTTAGTCGCTTCGCAGAGAATAACCCTATCGTGGGAATGTATGATGGGGGCCTAATGGGTTAATCGACCCGCGCTATTCCTGCGGGGTTTCCCTTCAAGGGGCGCGGGTCAACAATGTCTGTGCGATTTGTGCGGCATGCGGGGTTGTTTACCGCTGCCGAGAAACAGTCGAATGGTCCATGCGAAAAGGTAGTGAGAGAGTGTAACGACTGAGGCAGGAGATAGCGTATGAAGTTTGGAGTACACGTAAACAGCGGTGGAGCCGTGGTGGATGCGGCGGTCCTTCGTGATTTTGCCGTTTTAGCGGAAGAATCAGGATGTTCTGCGATTCTGATTGGAGACCATCTTCTGCCGGCTCGAAATATAGAGACGCCCTTCCCCTTGGATTTGGATGCTCCCCCATTGCACGTCTACCAGGAACATGACTGGCCCGACTGCTTTACGACTCTGGCCTTTTTGGCGGCGCTCACCAAGCGCGTTCGCTTGGGAGTGAGTGTCATCATACTCCCTTACCGACACCCGGTGGCCGTGACGAAAATGTTGACAACGCTTGATCGACTGTCCGACGGCCGCGTCGTGTGTGGCGTGGGCGTGGGTTGGTTAAAGGATGAATTCGATTTTCTGGGAATACCATTTCAGGATCGCGGCATTCTTAGTGAAGATTGTTTGCGGGTGATGAAAGCTTTGTGGACGAACCCGTGTCCACGACTTGAGACGCGGTATGGCGTGATCGACCGCGACGTCAATTTTGGACCCCGTCCCATTCAACATCCTCATCCGCCTATTTGGGTTGGCGGCAACAGCATGAGAGCACTGAACAGGGTCGCTCGTTGGGGTGACGGTTGGCAGCCAGTATTTCTTTCGCCCGCCGAGATAGAAGCGAAAAGAGAAACCCTTGCGACGCTACTGGAAAAGTATGAACGACCGAACGCGCAGATTTCTATTTCAACCTTGGTAAGTTCGGACGTATCTGCTGATGAGGCCAGACAATTTCGGTCGGCAGGTGTTCAGGAATTATTCATGTTAACTACTACGGATAAGCCAGACGAACTTTTTACGCAGTTGCGCGGGTTCGCGGAAACATGCAAGAGCCTGGATGCCGGATAAAGGAGAATAGGTATGGTGCGTATTATTGATGCAGACAGTCATTTTATGGAGCCGCTCGATCTTTGGGAGCGGTATATCGACCCGAAATTTCGAGAACAGTGTCTGCGTTTTGAACGAGACGGCGAAAACGGAGGTTGTACCGTAGTAATTGGAGATCTCCGAATAGACCATTCCGGGGGGCTCACTATAGAGGAATTGCTGGGCGTCGCGGTGGGATATGGGCAAAAGGAAGACGGGCAAGGCCTCCAATCTTTTGATACCACCGAGGCGTTTGACCACTCCCTCGAAGACATGGACAGCCGAATCGATTTTCTGAATGCTCAAGGGATAGAGAGGCAGTTCATTTACCCGACGTTGGGGCTTTTGTGGGAGGAGTTGGTGGAGGACGCCGAAGTAGCCGCCGCACACTGTCGTGCGTACAATAGGTGGGCGATCGATGTGTGTCGGAATCATCAGGACCGACTCTTTCCGCTCGGGCATATCTCCCTCAGGCATCCCGATGCCGCTGTAGAGGAACTCCGTTATTTGGCGAAGTCCGGATTGCGGGGAGCGTTTGTCGGTGCGCTCCCTATCGCCGGTAAGAGCTTCGGTCATCCCGATTATGACCGTGTATGGGAAACGGCAGAGCACCTTGACATTGCGATTGGCCTGCATCTGGTTGTCCACTCGAAATACGTGGGTAACGAGTGGTACCGTGACACTGACCCTGGTTTTATGTATCTGAGCATGAACGTCATTCAAGATCCACGCATGGCCTTGACCACCATGGTTTACGACGGGGTGTTTGAACGCTATCCCAAATTACGGGTAGCAACTATTGAATCGGCTAGCGGTTGGGTAGCGGAATGGATAGATCGACTCGATTATAGGTATGGCTATATGGGGCATACCTGCCAGATGAAACGACCCGCTAGTGAATATTTTGATAGGAATATATGGATCTCGGCAGATCCGACGGAACGAACGCTCCCTTATATGGTTGAGCTTTTAGGAGACGCTAAGTTTTTTGTAGGGTCCGACTACCCCCATGCTGAAGGATTCACGGATCCGGTCGAGACTACGCGCAAGTCTCTGTCTCGTTTGCCCAAGGCGTCCGTAGACAAAATTTTGGGGGAGAATGCCGCCGAATTTTTCGGGATTGCATAATTGGTGCTGCTCCAGGCAAGGTGGTGAACCCCTGTTCCTGTAGCTGAAATATTAGGGTCTGTTAGGAACGAAGGGTCTCTTTGCTTCCTATGCTTGAACTTTTCCTGATGAGCCCGTGAGGTCTAAGTAAGACCTCTTGGTTTGCAAGAGTGCTCCTGTTAAACCGGTGGCGAGCGAGACGTTCTCCTGTTCGAATCTGGCATCTACGAACGTTTGCTTCACTATTTGAACGGCGTCAAATGCTTCGTTGAAGAGCTGTTCCAGTACCTCCGTGAATAGTGTGTCCTCTTGCGTTTGACGCTCACGACGCTCGAACGCGTAAAGAGTGCCGATCAGTTGTTTCGTTACCTGGGAAAGAGTGAATAGTTGGGAGGACCTGTCTTTGAGCAACGAATGTTTGTGTAAGAATAAGGCACGTAAAAAGTGACAGTATTGTTCTCGATGACTTTGAAGGGTCTGAAGACTTTTTAAAAAGTTGTCGGAACGGGTTTGTTGGATTTTGGACATTGTTAACGCCCCTAACTCTCGTAAAGCTTGTCGCGCACCTTAACGTAAAACCGAGAGCTTGTGCTATCGTGGGGACAAACATTAGGGGGCATCCGGCGACTTTGAAGGTATGTTTTAGCCAATATAAGAATACTCGAGGAAAGGTCTACCTATGCTTATCGGTCTTGTAACAGACACGCACCTGCCGAGCACAATACGCGATTTGTGGGACGAAGTGAGAACCATCTTTGATGGAGTGGATTTAATATTGCACGGGGGTGACATCGTATCGCGTGGCGTCCTCGATTGGTTGGAAGAAATTGCACCGACCCTCGCATCGAGAGGCAACAACGATAGTGGCTGGGTAGATCCACGATTGGACGACGTCCAGTGGTTAACAATCGAAGGCTGGCAAATTGTAATGGTACATGACATGGAGCCCGAAGAGCGGCCTATCTCGACCTTAGAAGAGAGATATTTAAACGGCAAACATGCCGACATCATGATTACTGGGCATACCCATTTCGAGCGGCTTGTTTACCGGGAAGGGGTGCTTCAGATCAACTCAGGCAGTGCGACGCACCCGCATCTTTGGTCCACTCGCCTTGGTACGGTGGGTCTTCTTGATGTAACCGCGGAGAAAGTGGCTGCTAAGATTCTTCGACTGGGTGAGAGCCTTGACCTCAAAAATCCAGCGCAAGAATTATTCGTAGAGATAGCTAAGAACGACAACAATGAAGTTGTGACCCGCCGTAAAAAGGGATAGTGCCGATATTCAACTACGGGGTTTTTGTGGGGCTTAGATGTCTATGCCGTGTTGGATCCCGTACCGCTGCATTTTTCGATAAAGAGTCGCCCGATGTATGCCCAGCTGGTTGGCCGCCTGTGCAATCTTGCCGCGGGTTTTTTTCAAGGCTTCCCGGATCAATTCCTGTTCATTGTCCTTGATTGAACCACTTTTTTGAGGGCTACCTGCTTCACCGGCTTCTGTGATCTCGGACGGGAGCGCCTCGGGCGGAATAGTACGCCCAGAGGTATTGTGCGCGGCGCGAAGCAGGATATTTCGTAATTCCCTGATATTGCCCGGCCAATCGTGGCCGGTTAATGCGGAAATGGTGCTAGCGAGGATTCTCAGATGGCCAAACCCCATTTGTTCCAATAAAGCGTATGACAAGCTCTCTATATCTTCGACGCGCGCCCGCAGGGGAGGAATTTCTATGGGAAACACGGCCAAACGGTGGTATAAGTCATGACGAAAACGCCCTTTCTCGACAGCCGTTTTTAAAGGCCTATGGGACGCGGCAATAACGCGTATGTCGACGGGAACCGGATTTTCTCCACCCACCCGAGTGACTTTCCCTTCTTCAAGGACGCGCAGCAGGCTGATTTGCATCTTGATGGGCATCTCCGCGACTTCATCAAGAAAAAGTGTACCTTTGTGAGATAACTCTATCTTGCCTTTGCGCCCTCCGCGTGCAGCCCCGGTGAAGGCACCATCTACGTACCCGAACAATTCGGCGGCGAGTAGTTCGTCGTTCGTGACGCCGCAGTTGACCGCCACAAAGGGTCCTACGGTCCGGATACTAGCGGCGTGGATTCCCTGGGCTAATAATTCCTTCCCCGTGCCCGATTCACCGAGTAATAAAGTCGGAAAATCATGTCCTGCTGCCTGTTGGGAGAGTTTTAGACATGCCCGGAATATAGCTGCCGAACCGATGAGATCGTCAAAGGTGTGCACTGCAGTCCACGAATTTTTGCGCGATTGGCGATGAGAATTCGCATTTTTCTGCCCCGAAGGGATCATCAGTATAGTTCCGGCCGCTAGTTCCTCATGGCGGACGGAAACGGACGTGCCGCGTAAAGGCTCTGAACGGCCTGTAATATTCCATGCAAAGGATTGGTCGGTATTTTTCTCCTCTGCTGTAAGCGTGGGGACATCCTCCATTTGGATTTCTTTTATGGCCGTCAATTTGCGACGAAGTATTTTCTCGGGTTGGAGGGAATACGATCGGATAGATGGGGAAACCGCGCACACCTCGCCCGCAGTGTCGAGCGCTAGGAGCGTATCGTTCGTGTGGTAGTGCTCGAAGCGGTGGTATTCTTCCAACAGGAACAGTCGCGACGTAAGCTGTTTTTGGTGGAGGCGGTGCTCTATTTGGCTGGCGATCTCTATGAGCATTTCCATTGCATGAGGATGCGTAATAGTGTTCATCCCAGCGACGACCGTGCCGATGATGTCTCGTGAGGTCGGGTCGTATATAGGAGCCCCCAGGCTCGCCCAATTGTGGAACGCTTTGCAATAATGCTCTGGGCCAATGACATATTCCGCACAGCCTTCACTCAGGACCAGGTTTGCTACCGCCGTGCCTATATGCTCTTCCGCCATGATAGCGCCAGGCAAAACGTTGATCTCTGCAGAGCGTTCAAGGACGGTGTCATGCCCCGCGACCAGTAATACGCGTCCACTGTTGTCGCTGAGGACTAGCCCGAACTCTTCTTCCGGCCAGGCTTTGAGAACGGTGTCGAAGTAAGGGGAACAGACTTCAATCATTGTTGTATTCTTCGAATGAAGTTCTGGCGACCCCACTTCCCCCGCCCTTGGCGGAAGCTGTTTCCTGCTCGGATCCACCCCGTAATCACGACTTCTTTGCCAGGAGGAAAGTATTGCCGGTCTCACCGCCCTCTTGCTATGGTTGTCGGTAGATCCCTCTCCTGAAAAGAACCTTCGCCGTTCCTCCGCCACTTGCTGCAGCTCGTCAGGGCGGGGCGGATTCATATATTCAATTCCGATGGAAGCCAATGTCGTTTATCCTCCACAACACCACAACAGCGCTCATCAAGATTTTATACCGGGGTAGCTAGGGCCAGTTATCCCGCCCTTCGGAATTCATTTCAATAGACTGCAGGCCCGCGTCTGTCAACTGGATCTGCCGTCTCACCATAACCAAATTGTCCCTCCAATGAACTGTTGGATCGGGCGAATTAAACACGGAAAGGAAGGGCGATGCACATTGCAACAAGTTGCAATGTGCATCGCATAGGATATTCCGCTAATTAATAGCGCTAAAGATGAAATGTGGCAAAAGATTGTCGCATAATGCGTTTAATACGGCCGTGCGGACTTGTTCTTATTCGGAACGGCAAAAAAAAATGTGAAGAAGTTCTCGGATAATTATTGTGCAATATCAGAGTTTTGGATGAATATAGTCGAACCACCCCCCTGTTGGTTTCAATAATCGCCCTGCGAATTTCTTTTCGGCACGGGTCTTGCTTAAATCTACGGTGTGCCCGAGCGTTTACCGGCTAGCCACCGATGCATGTTCGGGAGAGGGGGAATAAACGTCTATGGTTTTCGATCCCATAGCCATCCCTCCCCCCAATGTAACGGGGTGGTCATCTCTATCCCAAGATGGCCACCCTCATACCCGTGAGGGGTTTGCGAAGTGCGTTGGGGGAAAGCCTGGAAGAGTAGATGATAGGGACGTAGTGGCGTCGGAACTGAAGAAGAAAGAAAAGTTGAATTGAAGATTGATGTTTGAATGTTTTGGGTGATCTTGTCGCGAGGGATGCGACAGGAAGGGGGAGGAGATGACGTGAGTGGGAGCCTTTTCTTAAAGGCCAGTGGTAGAGGAAAAGAAGATTAATTTTCAGGAGGGATGGTTATGATTAGAGGCAAGGAAGGACGATCTGCCATGCGCCTGTCCGCAATAGGGGCGCTTGCGATCGCAGCACTGACATGGCTAACGAGTCCGGCAGATGCGACGATTCGAATAGGCAACTCGGAAGTCCAAG
>CAZSWX010000014.1:0-16413 GCA_964610865.1 uncultured Enterobacteriaceae bacterium | reverse complement strand
ATGCTAATTGAGAATCTTCATATTATACAGGACCAGCACGGTCACCTCTCCTCCCAGCATCTTGTCGCATTGGCAAGCGAGATGAAACTAGCGATAGCGGAGGTATACGAGGTCGCAAGCTTTTATCACCACTTCGACATAGTCAAAGAGGGGCAAGCACCACCCCCGGCCATCACTGTACGGGTTTGCGAATCTATTAGCTGTCAACTCGCCGGCTCAGAACAGTTATTTCGCGAGCTCGACACCTCGTTAGGCGACACCGTACGTCTACAGCGTGTGCCCTGTGTGGGGCGATGCGATGAGGCCCCAGTAGCTGTTGTCGGCCAAAACCCAATCCGCCGGGCCGACGCGACGGAAGTAAGTCGGGCGGTTGACAAAAAGAGCACTCAAATTGCTCTGCCTCGCGGCACCATAAACCTAGAGACCTACAAGGCTGGAGGCGGATACGAGACTGTTAGCAAGTGTTTTCACGGGAAACTCACTCTCGAATCCGTTTTGGGAACAATGGAAACTTCGGGATTGCGTGGTTTAGGGGGCGCCGGATTCCCGGCTGGTCAAAAGTGGAGGATCGTAGCGGAATACCCAGGCCCTCGCTTATTGGCCGTGAATATAGATGAAGGTGAACCCGGCACCTTCAAAGATCGGCACTATTTGGAACGTGATCCACACCGTTTTCTTGAAGGTCTCCTAATTAGTTGCTGGGCGACAGAAATTGACGAAGTATATATCTATGTAAGGGATGAATATCCTGGCTGTCTACAAATTCTCCGTGAGTCCCTACGGGAATTAGCGGCTGACCCCATCGTGCCCCTTCCCGCCTTTCATCTACGCAGAGGCGCCGGTGCGTACGTGTGTGGAGAAGAATCCGCCATGATCGAATCTATAGAAGGTAAACGAGGTATGCCGCGATTGCGTCCACCCTATGTCGCCGAAGTCGGACTGTTCGGCCGGCCCACCCTTGAGCATAACTTCGAGACGTTGTACTGGGTACGCGACATCTTGGAGAAAGGTGCCTCCTGGTTCTCGGAACAAGGTAGAAATGGTCGCAAGGGCGTCCGATCCTTTTCCGTTAGCGGCCGCATAAAAAACCCTGGCGTCCATCTTGCACCTGCCGGGATAACCCTCTCGGAACTTATTGAAGAATACTGTGGGGGCATGCTGCCTGGACACAAGCTATACGGGTATTTCCCCGGTGGGGCCTCCGGAGGTATATTGCCTGCGTCGCTCTCAAACGTTCCACTAGATTTCGATACGCTTCAGCCGCATGGTTGTTTCATCGGCTCCGCCGCAATTATAGTCTTGTCTGACCAGGACAGCGCCAGAGCTGCTGCTCTGAATGCAATGCGTTTTTTTTCAAAAGAATCCTGCGGCAAATGTACACCTTGCCGCGTTGGCACAAAAAAAGCGGCAATGCTAATGGCACAGGAAGATTGGGACATTCCGTTGCTTGAAGATCTCGCACAAGTGATGGCTGACGCCTCGATCTGTGGGCTGGGCCAGGCAGCGCCCAATCCCCTGCGTTCCATTATAAAGTATTTTCCTGAGGAGCTCATATAACAATGCCCATTGCGGCCCAAATTTCACTCGTAATCGACGGAGAAAAAGTACTCGCTCTGCCGGGCGAAACACTCTTACAAACTGCCGACCGTCACGAAACCGAAATCCCAAGGCTTTGCTACAAAGAAGGGTACCGCGCCGATGGAAATTGCAGAGCATGCGTCGTGGACATCGCCGGCGAGCGTGCTCTATCACCTTCTTGTTGCCGTGTGGCAGAGGAGGGGATGAAAGTAAATACCAGGAATGACCGCGCCCGTCATGCACAAAAAATGGTCGTAGAACTGCTGCTATCCGACGTTGCGGACGAGCACTACACAACAGAGTCTGAACTGGATAAATGGGCGCAGAAACTCGGCATTACCGATCCACGGTTTCGTCAGAGAGACCAACCCAGCTCGGACAAATCACACCCAGCAATAACGGTCAACCTTGATGCCTGCATACAGTGTACCCGGTGCGTCCGCGCATGTAGGGAGGAACAAGTTAATGACGTCATTGGCTACGCGGGCCGCGGTGGTGACGCACGAATAGTGTTTGACATCGAGGAGGCCTTAGGGTCCAGTACGTGCGTAGGCTGCGGGGAATGCGTTCAAGCGTGTCCCACCGGCGCACTAATGCCTGCTCGGAACGTTGGCCTAATTGAGCCGGACAAAAAAGTTGATTCGGTGTGTCCTTACTGCGGCGTCGGTTGTCTTCTGACCTACCATGTTAAAGACGACAGGATTTTGTATGTTACCGGTAAAGACGGGCCCGCCAATCGTGGCCGGTTATGCGTCAAGGGCCGTTACGGTTTTGACTACGTAAGCCACCCGGATAGACTCAAGAAACCTCTCATTCGAAAGGATGGGCTACCAAAGCTCATTGAGGCTAACTATGACCCTGCTGACCCGCTCAGCCTCTTTCGTGAAACGAGTTGGGATGAGGCGCTCGATTTTGCCGCAAATGGATTAAGCCGTATACGGGACGATTTTGGTGGGGGTGCATTGGCTGGATTTGGTTCCGCAAAGGGAAGCAACGAAGAAGCCTACCTCTTTCAAAAGCTTGTACGTACAGGATTTGGTTCCAATAATGTGGACCATTGTACCAGGCTGTGCCATGCGTCTTCTGTAGCAGCCCTGCTTGAAGGAATTGGGTCGGCCGCAGTGTCGAACCAAGTAGATGACGTATCGCGCGCAGAGTGTATTCTAGTTATCGGTTCAAACACACCGGAAAATCACCCCGTAGCGTCAACTTTTATTAAGAACGCTGCAAGAGCCGGTACGTCGCTGATCGTTCTTGACCCACGGCGCACCGATCTTGCCCGGCACGCATCCCACTATCTTCAGTTTACACCGGACACCGACGTCGCACTCCTCAACGCCATGATGCACACCATCATAGAAGAGGGACTGGTGGACGCGCAGTTTATTGCATCTCGAACAGCAGGTTTTGAACTAATCAAGCAAAATATTGCAGGGTTCAGCCCAGAGGCAATGGAAAATGTGTGTGGTATTGCCGCCGAAACTATCCGTGCCGTCGCTAGACTGTATGCAACGTCGAAAACATCTATGATTTTTTGGGGCATGGGCGTGTCACAACATGTCCACGGCACCGACAACGCTCGTTGCCTCATCGCGCTCTCTCTGATGACCGGCCAAATCGGCAGACCAGGCACCGGCCTACATCCGCTGCGCGGACAAAACAACGTACAAGGGGCATCGGATGCTGGCCTCATCCCGATGGTGTTTCCCGATTACCAACGAGTAGACAACGAAGAGGCGCGCGCGCGGTTCGAAGAACTCTGGGGCGCCTCCTTAGACCCAAACCCAGGACTGACCGTCGTGGAAATCATGAATGCGATCCTCGACAGCAATATTCGTGGCATGTACATCATGGGTGAAAACCCCGCCATGTCTGATCCGAATCTAAACCACGCGCGCCAAGCACTGGCTAAACTGGAACACCTTGTAGTTCAGGATTTGTTCTTGACAGAAACGGCAATGTTCGCCGATGTCATTCTTCCGGCATCAGCATTCCCGGAAAAGACTGGATCTTTCACAAACACGGACCGACGGATACAGCTAGGGCGACAAGCATTATCTTTACCCGGCCAAACTCGGCAGGATCTGGACATTATTCAAGCCATCGCGACCAGGCTCGGTTTGGAATGGGATTATCCTGACGCAGCAACTGTATTTGAGGAAATGCGGCTAGCTATGCCAACAATCGGAGGGATCACGTGGAGTCGATTACTGAAGGAGGAATCAGTCACTTATCCCTGTCTGACCGAAGACGATCCTGGCCAGGCTGTCGTTTTTGCGTCGGACTTTCCAACATCAGACGGATTAGCGAAGTTCGTACCCGCTCGTTTGACGCAGGCCGACGAACTGCCGGACGCAGAGTTCCCCTTTGTGCTGATAACCGGCAGACAGCTTGAACACTGGCATACTGGGGCGATGACTCGAAGAGCCAGCGTATTAAGCGCAATTGAACCTTCTCCTGTAATCAATATCCATCCTGAGGACCTGCTTGCTTTAAATGGCCACGAGGACAGCACACTTCTCGTATCGTCGCGCCGGGGCAAGATATCGGCCAGCGCACGAACAGATTCAGGGATGAGGCGAGGGGAAATTTTTATACCTTTTTGTTATCATGAGGCCGCGGCGAACCTCTTGACTAACGAGGCATTGGACCCCTTCGGAAAAATCCCCGAGTTTAAATATTGTGCGGTACAGATCGCGGTCGAGCATCCGCCCGAAACCTAGTGCAAATCCCTAGCATGTTCCTTGAGTTCGTTCAGCGTTGCATGTTCCAGCGTCGCTTCATGGGTGGAGGCTAAGACAACGGTCGGTGCGGCGCCCGCGTCGTAGGCCTCCTTCCACCGCGCAGCACACAGGCACCAACAATCTCCTGGCTCTAATCCGTCGAACCCTATCTCCGGCCTCGGAGTGCTGAGATCATTTCCTCGCGCTTTTGAGAATGCAAGAAAGTCTTTCGTCACTTCCGTGCAAACTGTATGTAAACCGATGTCCTCTTTGCCCGTGTTACAGCAGCCATCTCTATAGAATCCCGTCACTGGCCTGTTACTGCACCCTTCAAGCTTCTCTCCTAGTACGTTCTTTGATTCATACATAAGCTTCACCGGCCTATCTGTCACTGCTCCGTGCCCTTTCGCGAAATTAACCAAGAACCCCTACATCTCAAGAACACTAAGGTGCTCGTCATTAGAGGCTCAATTCTGCCCTTTTTGCCTGCATCGGGATACCCTTCTCATCCCAGCCGCGGGCAGAGTAATATCCGTAGATCATTTCTTGTAATTCCAAGGGGGTGAGGTACGAACCCTGAGCAGGACCATCCGAAAGTGTTTCCGTCAAGAGCCGCTCAGGGAGCCAATCATCTTCAGATCGCCAGCCTTCCCTTATATTAAACAATTTTTTTATCGTTATAACCCGTTCACCCACACGCCGAAGATCTTCGCCGCTCAGACTCCAACCTGTCACGGTGTTCAGTATCTGGGCGGACTCCGCATAAAAATCGCTGAAACATCTGCGCAGAAACTTACATACTACCAACGAATCTAGGACAGCGGAAAAATCCTCTGACGCAACAACAATGCCTCCCCGATCAGCGCTACCACGAAACCGATCTACGCGGCCGGAAAAGTCTGCTTCATATGCCCCGGATCTATTGTGGCAGGCGCCCCGAGGGCTCACCGCTAATCCGAGGGCCAACGTCTTCAGACTACGAGGTTCGTATCCTGGCAGTTCCAAGCCCTTCACATGTATCGCGAACGCTTCTGATCCTCCACCTAGCAATCTTGACGCACGAGCCGAGCCGTCTGCCAGTAGAGACCCCAAACCTCTTCTAGCCGCTATATTGCGAATGAGTTCGAGAATCTGGCCAGAATCTCCGAAGCAGATTTTTTTTTGTTTCTTCCAGGGGAGCAAATTCTTTTCTACGCACTCAATGGCCCATGCTATAGTGCCTCCCGTGCTAATAGTATCCAATCCGTATTCGTCACATAAGCGAGCTGCTTCAAGTATAGCGTCCGGCTCCTCGAGACCGCAGTGCGGTCCGAACGCAAACAATGTTTCATACTCGAGCCTCTGATGAGCCCCTTCCCTGGTACGATACTGGCGTTCGCACCGGATTGTACATGAAGCACATCCCTGAGCACGGTTCCCGTGCTCCTCACGGAGAGTTTCGCCACTCAGCCTCTCGACACTAGGAAACGACCCTTTCTGGAAGTTGTGAACTGGCAAGCTTCCTAGACGATTAAAAACGGATAGGTTGGCCACGGTACCGATTTCTCTATATTTTGCCGTTTGGGGACCTAGACTCGCCTTGCGCAGTTCCACCCCTATCTGTTCCAGTTGTTTCGGATCTGCCACGCCGGCATTCCGCGAGCCACGAATCGCGATGGCCTTCAGATTCTTCGACCCAAACACAGCGCCTACGCCGCCTCGTCCGGCATGCCGCCCCTCGTTACTCAAGGTTGCAAATCTGACCCGATTCTCTCCGGCCAAACCGATAGAGGCTATACGGACCTCCTTATCACGGAGGTCTTTCTTTATAGAGGCTTCCGTTTGCAGAGGGCTCATACCCCAAAAAGCACGGGCATCTCGAAACTCGACGGACTCGTTCCTGAGAAAAAGATAAACCGGCTTCGCTGCGCGCCCCGTAATAACTAATGCATCGCTCCCCAATTTTTTGAGTTCCAAAGCAAAGTAACTAGACGAGAGCGAATCCGCGATAAACCCCGTAAGCGGGGATTTCGTAACAACAGCATACTTCGCTGTTGTAGTCAGACCTGTTCCCACCAATGGAGCGCTTGCAAATACTATAGGGTTATCTCGCGCAAACGGATCGACCCCGGGCGGTGCGTGCTCAAACAACAGGCTAGAGCCAAGCCCCACGCCACCCACGGTCATTCGTAGCCTTGACGGCTCTAGAGGCCTAAGACAATAGGTTTGCTCAGTGAGATCGATATGAAGCACTTTCCCGTGGTATCCATGCATAACTTAACCGCCCGCATCGCTCGATAAAATCAGAAGATGATCGCCCGATCGAATCCTTCGGTCGCCTTCCTTCACAAATTCCTTCCCGTTGATATTGCACGCATACCCATCCATCAAGCTCGCCATTCCAGTTTCCCCGACCGTTAATGCGGTGCCAACCAATTCCGGGCACTCTATCGCAAGCACGCGAAGAACCGCAAACAAATTCGCCGGTGCCGAAACGCTCAATAGTATCGTTGACCTATGAGCCCTAAGACGTGCTACGCCGAACAGTTCCACCGTGCAAGAGATATGAGAATGAAGATCCGCCCAGCGAACAAGTGCGGCTTGATAGTCTTCCGGGGTGTTTAGGTTGGTGAAACTTATCCCTTCCGGGTCAACGCTTCGAATTTCCTCCGGGCTAACTATGCGCGTCGGCACTGTGTCGTACAGATAGACTGGTCGCAAACGACGTAAAGCAAGTTGACGTTCCAAATGGGACACTACCCGGGAAGTGTACAAAGCATGCAAAGGCTGGAGCCGGCCAGCCCAAGATGGGACGACACAGTCATACCCTCCATCATCGCCCCGAAGTCGCGAGACGAGGTATTTTATTAGAGAAAGCTGCAGGAAAGCAGTATCGCAGGAGGTAACGAAACCGACGTCGCCTTTCATTGCCTTCAAGCCATAACACATACCGGCTACCGGTCCCTGACCGGATACCTCGTCCCGGACAAGCGTTGCCGGTAACACGGGAAGCTCTAGTTCTGGCGCGGTTACCACGACAATGTCGTCAAACATCTGCGATAGGGTCTCAACGATATGAGAGATTAAAGGCAATTTATCGAAGGGGAGCAAAGCTTTAGGCTGTCCCATTCGGGAACTTCTCCCGCCGCTGAGAATGATGGCTGACAGATTCATATCGTCACTCAAAGGGTGCTACTCATATTTTTTCCACAAGGACAAGGATCTATACCGCTTAATGGGATATTACCTTCTCATTCCAAGCGGCACAACAAATCATGTTCATGGGACGAGGTTTTATTGTATTCAAAATAGGAATTTGATAACGTCACGCCAGAGTTCGTCAGGACTACGCTATTATCACTAGAAAGAAGTGCTGTGGCGTCTATGGGCAAATACTTGCGGTGCGCAAAATGACATAGCGCATGTGTCAAGGAGGTCAACGTTGGCGAAAAGACTTTTTGTTAGAAATCTCTCTTTTAAGATTACTCAGGAGGAATTAGAATCACTGTTTGCCAAGGAAGGCACCGTCACATCAACCGCTATAATCATGGACCGTTTTTCAGGAAGCTCCGGAGGCCTTGGTTTTACCGACATGGATACCGAGTCCGAGGCCATGTCCGCGATGGAACGTTTCAACGAATACCAATTCCCAGTGCGTCCACTGACAGGGAACTAGGCGAAGCCGCAGGGAAGGCGTGAAAAATAGGTCCAGACCCCTTCACAACGAAGGAAGGAGAATTTTTTGGCCGTAAAATTGTATATAGGTAACCTACCCGCTTTGCTTTGCTACCCTGAATTAGAAGACCTGTTCACTCCTTTTGGAAAATTGCAATCTGCTGAGTTGATGACGGACCCTGCCACTGGCCTCTCCCGTGGATTCGGCTTTATCGAAATGGAGACGGAAGAAGCGGCACGAGCCGCCATCTCCGGCCTGAACGGGAAAGATGTTGATGGTCAGGCCCTCAACGTAAACGAAGTGAAACCAGGCCGGGGCGGGCCCATTCCGGCCAGAGACAACGCCAGAACAAGGTCACCATCATCAGGAGGCGCTAGACCGGCTCCTCCACCCCGTGCACCTTCTGGTACGCGCCTTTTCGTTGGAAACCTACCCTACTCTGCCGGAAATGCTGAACTGGAGAAAGCGTTTGCCGAAGTCGGAGCCGTGAGTTCAGTCAGTGTAGTAACGGACCGCTTTTCGGGCCAATCCAAAGGGTTCGCGTTTGTGGAGATGGGTTCGAAAGAGGACGCACAAGCCGTTATTCAAAAGTTCAACGGCCAGGAACTCCTCGGTAGAGTTCTAAAGGTCAATGAGGCGCGTCCGCCCGAACGCCGAAGATTCGGGGGTGGGGGTGGGGGCGGACCCCGACGATATTAGATCTTTCACTCATCGTGGAGCGGATAAAACACCAAACCGGTTGGTAGTTTTGGATAGAAGTATGTTGACTTCTGCCTCATTGTTTCACCACTAGAACAAACGGCCCGGATCTGCTCGAACGTCGTCGCGTTCAGAAGAAACGCGGCGTCCGCCTCGCCTTCGTCCACGGCCCTCACCGCTGCCTCGTCATCGCTAACGTACGTAATTTTTTCCCTCTGCATTTGAGGAGTGAGTCCAAGTAATCGCTCAAATATATAATCGTGCAAAACCGTGACGTCGAGCGCTCGAACGGGATCTGAGGCATTGACACGTCGCGCAAGACGCTCGTCAAAAGTCAAAAGCCAATGATAACCCGCTCCGGACAGCACGCACCCAATCCTACGATCTATCCCTTCAGTCAAAAGGGCCATATCGAACGCTTTATTTTCCTCTCGAGCATACCGTTTCAGACGAAAATCCCGAAGCAACACCTTCTCCAGATCAGCCACATTCGGCAGACTATTTTTCTTCAAAACCCGGTGTGTCGGAAGTATGGCAAGTCCGTTCTCTTCGGCATTAGTCAAATAAGCCAAGACGTAATTGTACGGTTGATCGGAGTCGCTCGGCGCGCCAGCAGCTGAGCGCTCCACGCTATATTGAAGGGCGGTTTCGTAACGATGATGGCCATCAGCAATAATCAGCGATTGGGCGGCGATCTCCTTGGTTATAGTCTCGATCGCCGATGCTTCTGTCACGTACCAAAGTCTATGGGTCACCCGATCTCTGTCGGTGAGTTGAACCGACGCCGGCAATTCCAAAAGCTCAGGAATAACGTCTGCAACCGACCAGTCTTTTTTGCCATACAGACAAAAAATAGAACTCAAGTGGGTCTGACATGCGCGTAATAATGCCAACCGATCCTTCTTCGCGCCTGGGAATGTCTGTTCGTGCGGACGAATGGTCCCAGTCTCGAAATCCTCCACGCGTAGAGCAACAAATATCCCGGACCGAGTCCTCCGGGAACCGTCCTTAAGTTCGAAATTTTGGCGGTAGTAGTAGTAACCGGGGGTCTCATCTAACTTTACGACACCATCCTCAAGCCACCTCCGAAATGTCGATGCGGCGGCCCCGTACGGATCCGCAGCATTGTTAAAATCTAAATGTGTCGCGTTGTAGGGGCTCGACAAATGTAGTAGGGCTTGCTCTTCCCTGCTAATAACATCGTAAGGTGGCGAGACCACTTTACGCAGATCCCCAACGACATCCGCGTCATAACGAAGCGCCCTAAACGGACGTATGTGGGCCATGGTTTCTCCTAAGCAATTTGAATCGTCTCAAATGTCCGAAGGGCGGAATCCGGACTTCTCTAGAGCCCTCCGTCCTATGTCGGTCCTGTAGTGCATACCCGACCAAGAAATGCGGTTTATCGACTTGTATGCATTATCGACGGCCTCACTAAGTCTCACGCCGAGCGCCGCAACACCGAGTACACGCCCCCCATCCGTGATGATGTCGCCCGATCGCAGCGCCGTGCCGCCATGAAAAATAGCAACGTTGTGAGACTCATCGAATCCAGCAAGTCCCTGAATGGGTGAACCTTTACTATACTGTCCGGGGTAACCCGCAGAACTGGCCACGATGCATACGGCGGAAGCATCTTTCCATTTCAATGTTTTTTCACCTAGGCGCTCATCTATAACGGCATCGATCACATCCACAAGATCCGAATCGAGTCTTAGCATAAGAGGCTGGCACTCGGGATCCCCGAATCTGACATTGAATTCGAGCACTTTCACTACACCGTTTCGAATCATAAGTCCGGCGTACAAAACCCCTTTGTACCGTATGCCGAGTTTTTTGAGGCCAGATACAACAGGTCGAAGCACATTTTGTACAACACTTTGGGCAATCTCCGGCGTAACAACAGGCGCCGGCGAATAAGCCCCCATGCCGCCAGTGTTAGGTCCCGCGTCCCCGTCAAAGATCCGCTTATGATCTTGCGAAGATGCTAACGGAAGAATACAAGTGCCGTCGGTAAACGCTAAAAACGATGCTTCTTCCCCCTCCAGAAATTCTTCTATAACTACTTTATTTCCCGCGTCACCAAACTGCCGTTTGTCCATTATTGCCGTCAATGCTCCGAGGGCGTCGTCCAGTGTGTTACACAAAATTACCCCTTTGCCAGCCGCCAGGCCATCAGCCTTAACGACAATCGGGGGTCCAATTTCCTGGACGTAACGGCGCGCTTGTTCCAGATCGTCGAATACTTCGAATTTCGCCGTAGGTACCTGCTCTCGTCGCATCAGATCTTTTGTAAATGCCTTACTAGCCTCCAATTGGGCACCAGCTTTACGAGGTCCGAATATTCGTAAGCCTTTCGACTCAAAAAGATCCACAATACCTAAACTCAGCGGCAATTCCGGGCCTACGACGGTGAGTTCGATCTGCTGTTCTAGCGCAAAGTGGGCGAGGCCATCGATATCCTCAACGGCTAGCGGCACGGCCTCCGCATATTTGCTAATCCCCGCGTTTCCCGGAGCGCAATATATTTTTTCTACACTGGGGCTTTGTCGGATCTTCCAAATAAGAGAGTGTTCTCTTCCCCCGCCCCCAACAACTAAAACCTTCATGGTCAATGCCTAAAATGCCGGATCCCCGTAAGGACCATGGCCATGTCATGTTCGTCCGCTGCCGCTATCAGCTCGTCATCTCGCATGCTCCCGCCCGGCTGAACCACAGCCGTCGTACCCGCTTCCGCGACAACATCGAGACCGTCCCGAAAAGGGAAAAAAGCATCGGATGCGACTACAGACCCCCTAACGTCCAGGCCTAGATCACCGGCCCGAGAGACCGCGATCCGAGAGGAGTCTACTCGACTCATCTGGCCCGCCCCGACCCCAACGACTCGATCTGAAGACGTAAGGACTATTGCGTTAGACTTCACATGCTTACAGACACGCCATGCAAACCCCAACGCCTTCCATTCCTCCTCAGTCGGCTTTCGTTTACTAACGACGCTTCCAGTCCGCACATCCATCTGGTTGGAATCACGTTCTTGGTACAGCAGGCCGCCACGGATCGGCTTGGCCTCATACCCTGCACCCCCTGTATCAAAAACTTGATCGGTCTCAATGAGGCGAATGTTTCGCAATCGCTTCGAGGATGACAACATTTTCAAGGCTGCCGGCGAGAAATTAGGTGCTAACAAGATTTCCAAGAATCCTTCTTTGTAAAGTTCCAACACTTCTTCCGCAGTGTCCTGGTCAACTTCACGGTTTAGACCAACGATCCCCCCAAAAATTGAAACAGGGTCGCACGAGCGCACCTTGCGAAACGCATCCGCCAACGATTCCGTAGAGGTCGCTACGCCGCATGGGTTCGTGTGTTTTATAGCAACGGCCGTAATTTCCTCAAATTCTTGGATAAGTTCTAAGGCCGCATTGGCATCCACAAGATTGTTGTAAGATAATTCCTTGCCCTGGAGTTGTTTCGCATCAGCTAAGCTCACACCGTCAGTACGGCCACCGCGATAAAACGCCGCCGCCTGGTGCGGGTTCTCACCGTACCGGAGATTTTGAATTCTTGTGTATTCGAAGTGGAGAGTCTCCCCCAACGCTGACCTCTTACCGTTTTCGAAGCTCCCAAGGTAGTCAGCTATGGCCCCGTCATAACGGGCAGTCATGCGAAACGCTTTTTTCGCCAATTCCAATTTGTGCGAATCTGAAAGACCTCTATCCCTTTTGAGTCTTTCCAAGACAAATGGATAGTCCGCCGGGTCGACCACCACGCCCACGTCCGCATGATTTTTGGCCGCCGCGCGCAAGAGGGATGGGCCACCGATATCTATGTTTTCTACGACCTCAGCGAAACTAGAATCCGGTCTCGCAGCAACCTCTTCAAAGGGGTACAAATTTACTACAATGAGATCTATCGGCCTCATGTCATGCTCTCGCATCGTTTCCAAATGACGGGAGTCTGACCGCCTGTGGAGAATTCCCGCATGCACACGAGGGTGCAACGTCTTCACCCGCCCATCAAGCATTTCAGGAAAACCGGTAAAATCTTCTACGGGGACCACATTCACACCAGCGGAGGACAAGGCACGTGCGGTGCCTCCCGTCGAAAGAATCTCAATCTCCAACTCTACTAGGCCAAGAGCTAGTTCGGCGATGCCACGTTTGTCGCTCACGCTAAGGAGTGCGCGGGTGACTGCAGCCATGTTTTTCTCCTTGTCTTCAACGGGGTCGGCAAGATGTCCATCCGGACAGGCAGATGGGGCATACCAGAAGCATGCCGGGTTGTAAAGGGAAACGGCCGGGCATATGCTGTGCGACGATGTTATTTCGGCTCAATGGTGACGACAGGGCATGCCGAGACGGCACCACCGTGGCAGACCTAGTCCAAGAGTTAGGACTGACAAAAAAACGGGTGGCTGTAGAAATCAATGAAAGCATCGTGCCGCATGATGAATTCGTAAAAACAATTTTGTACCAGGGCGATGAAGTAGAAATCGTTCATTTCGTTGGCGGGGGCAGTTAGTGAGCCGTATCTAGAAGCGAGACGGTTCGAACGAGGATAACATGTCAAAGTCGAAAGACTCATTCCTGCTTGCAGGAAAGGAATACACTTCACGGCTGATTGTTGGCACTGGCAAGTACAAAGACTTTTTGGAAACCCAACGCGCCATTGAGGCTTCTGGCGCGGAAATAGTGACGGTCGCAGTCCGGCGAGTCAACATTACCGATCCTAAACAAGAAAACCTTCTCGACTACATTGATCCTAAGAAATTTACGATCCTGCCAAACACCGCGGGTTGCTACAACGCAAAGGAGGCCGTTCGGACGTGTCGCCTCGCCCGCGAGGCGGGAGTCGGTAGCATGGTAAAACTCGAGGTCATTGGCGACGAGAAAACTCTTTTTCCAGATATTCCAGGTACCCTAGAGGCTGCAAAAGTTTTAGTTGATGACGGATTTACGGTCCTGCCGTACATTCACGACGATCCCATATCATGTCAAAAACTTGAAGACATGGGTTGTGCCGCGGTCATGCCTCTGGCCGCCCCGATTGGTTCTGGCCTCGGGATACGGAATCCCTACAACATAAGGATAATACTAGAACATAGTACTATTCCGGTCATTGTGGATGCCGGCGTCGGTACAGCGTCGGACGCGGCGGTTGCGTTGGAAATGGGATGCGACGCCGTCTTAATGAACACTGCAATCGCGGCCGCCAAAGATCCGGTTCTTATGGCAGAAGCTATGCGCCAAGGCGTCGAGGCTGGCCGCAAAGCTTTCCTTGCGGGTCGCATGGGGAAAAAACTGTACGCTACCGCATCTAGTCCTCTTGATGGAATGATTGCCTAGGTACCACCCGGCGAAATAGATTCGTCGCGCGACTGGCCTCGGAGCTTTCAAGAATCTATTAGGCGGCCCCTTCTTTTGCCGCGGCGGAATGCCATGATCGATTTTAACCTGTACCTCGTAACGGATAGAAAGCAGACCGGTGGCCGCCCATTAATTGACGTAGTGCATGCCGCCCTGGACGGCGGGCTTCAAGCCCTACAGCTGCGTGAAAAAGATCTCGATAGTCGCGACCTATACAACTTAGCAGCTAAGATCCGCGTACTCACAAGACAATATTCCGCTGCCTTTTTGATAAACGATCGCATCGACGTCGCGTTGGCGACTGAGGCCGACGGCGTTCACTTAGGCACGACCTCTTTCCCCGTCAGCAAAACAAGGCAGATGTTGGGAAGCAGCAAAATCA
Organism: uncultured Enterobacteriaceae bacterium; assembly: GCA_964610865.1. GTDB lineage: Bacteria > Desulfobacterota > Binatia > Bin18 > Bin18 > Bin18. The sequence goes on along the minus strand of CAZSWX010000014.1, from coordinate 2,013 downwards.
TAGGGGTTTCAACACATTCACCAGAGGAGATAGCCGGTGCTAGAGGTGCCGATTTTATCGTTTTTGGGCCAACATACAGCACACCATCCAAGACGCGGTATGGCCCCCCACAGGGCCTAAAACGTCTACGACAGGCCGTAAGTCAAAATGTCGCGCCCGTCCTCGCAATTGGGGGCATCCGAGAGGAGAACATCGTCGACGTCCTTCAAACCAATGCGGCAGGTATTGCAGCGATTTCCGCTATTACCACGGCACCGGACGCTGCCGAGACCGTTCGAAGGATGTTGGGAATTCTGCGCGGCAACGCGGACAGGTAAAATCTTCCACCACACAGGACGTGAATGTCTACCTTTCTTCCTCTTGTGGCTACACCTTTCGGCTTGATACTACAGAGCCATGTTCTTTTTTATGACCGTTCTTCTCCTGTTTGCTCCATTCCCCAACACCGTCGTTTTAGGAGACGATACAGGTGGACTTTTAAACCTACGAATGAAAGCAGAGGGCGGCGATGCGGAATCACAGGCTGCCATCGCATTTATGTATGGAAACGGTGTCAATGTAGAACTCGACCATGGACAAGCTCTCTACTGGTACAAGAAGGCAGCCGAGCAAGGGCTTGTAGAGGCTCAGTATAATCTAGGGCTTATGTACAGGTACGGTCACGGGTTGCCATCGAACTTTGAGCAGGCAGTGTACTGGTATCGCAAGGCAGCAAACCAGGGATTTGCAGAAGCCTACAACAATTTGGGTTATATGTACCAACACGGGAACGGTGTACCGAAAGATTCGATAGAAGCACACAAATGGTACAACCTCGCCGCAGCAAACTCTGGCGGAGATCAGCGGCTCAAGGCTGTCAAAAACCGAGATTTAATGGCAACAAAGCTGACAACTGAAGAGCTTAAAGAAGCACAGAGACTCGCTGCCGAATGGAGCCCGGAGCGAGAGGACGCTGTGCACGAGTAAACAATCCGGACCTGGGCCTATGCTTCGTGGTAGCCACGGGCAGTCATCAGACAGACATTGTCTTCTCGACTACGGAACACCCCGGTCGTTTCCGGAGATGCTACACGAATCCGCAAACGGGCCCCGGAAGATTACTCGACTATCCTTCGACAATCTCCCGGGATGCCGAACGCATTGCAAAATAAGCCGGCAGTGTAAAGGAATACCACCATTAAAGGACAACCCTCAAATATGGACACAACTTCAATACGGCATGCCCAGTCGGGGACAATGCGACGAGATGTTTACGAGCAAATCGCCGCCCGTCTACTTCATCATGTTAAACATCAAACGACCGACCGCATGGAATCCACCAAAACGGTCCCGGTGGACCGGTACCGCAGTCGCAGTCGCTGGGACAATGAGGTACGAAAAGTCTTCAAAGAAATGCCCTTGCTGGTAGCATTATCATGCGAAGTGAAAAACGAATTGGACTACAAGGCCGTCGAGATTGTGGGAGTACCCATACTCATAACTAGAGGAAAAGACGGGGTCGTGCGCACGTTTCTTAATGTGTGCAGGCACCGCGGCGCACATGTCGCTGCACCAGGACACGGAAATGCTAGTCACTTCGCGTGTCCTTATCACGGGTGGACCTATAATCAATCCGGCCGGCTCGTCGGGGTAACAGATGCCGCGAAATTCGGCAGCGGAGAATTGAATTGTCGCGACCTTGTAGAACTCTTCACTAGGGAATCAGCCGGGTTGATTTTTACCTGTTTAACCCCGGGTTGCGCGTTCGATATCGGAACGTTCTTGGGCGACATGTACGACGAATTAGCTTCTTACCGTTTGGAGAGCTGGTCCCTAGTCGCCCAGAACATTATAGAAGGGCCAAATTGGAAAATCGCCGTCGACGGCTACATCGAGTTCTACCACATTGCGTCACTGCATCATGAGACTTTAGCCTCCATGGTGACCAACAACGTCATGGCCTGCGATCGTTTCGGACGATATCCGTTTGGTCCGCACCAGCGAATAGCAGCACCGTCGAGTGATATTCTCGAG
>CAZSWX010000013.1:1587-16706 GCA_964610865.1 uncultured Enterobacteriaceae bacterium | reverse complement strand
TCACGAAAGGACATCCATGGCGACCCTGACTTCGCAAGAGTTCGATACCATGATGCGATTGCTATCGGAACACTATACTTTATCCGTTCTGCATCAGCGCTTGGTCCAGGCAAACGCGTTAGTTTCTCGCAAGCGTCCGGCCCGCTGGCAGCCCCTAGCAAACCAGCTCTACCAGTTGACCTCAGGCCTTCGCCGAGAACATCCCGCGCGCTATGCGCTAGAGCTCCTCTGGCAGGATCTGATTTCCTCAAGCATCAACGATGACGACCAAAAAAAGATTGATTCTCTGGCCGAGGGAGTGAATGCCTGCCTTACAGAGAAATTTCAAATTATCCCGCAGAAGAATGAGGCACTCATGCAAGCGCTAGGCAGCTACCACAAGGAACTCGCCTATGCTCACAATAGTGAAATAGCTTGCACGGAGTTGCTCTTCCGGGCATCTAAAGATGTCGCACAATTCCTGAGAGCTAACAGGGATAGGATTATCGAAGTGGAAGCGGCAACTGGTGAACAACGAGACCAAGGTCAAATAGGCAACGATTAAGCCCTATTTGTCAGCCAGCAATCTTTGTTTAATGCTCTGGACGGTAGAAAGAAACGTCTCAGTAGCCGCTCTCTTCTGCAACGAAAGAGGAATAGGTAAGCCCGCCTTGTTGGTAAGGGTGCCCGCATAAGTGACCAAAGTGCTCTCACCGTCCGGCGATGGAGCCAACCTGTATTCTCCCTGAACACCACTAAACTGACTCTCTATACTTTGAATCATTAGCCTCTTTTCCCGTTCTAGGAAATTAAACTCCATTACAAGACGCTGCAACTGGCCAAACATTTCCATCTCAAAGAGGACCGTCTTTTGGTTGCCCCGTTTGTCGAGTAAACGAGATATCCGGATGGTTTCGCTGAACTCCGCGCTCCGTTCTGGCTCATGGAATGTTGCCCAAACTTCGTCACGGGGAGCATCCACGCGGGCGCTCAATTCCATTCGTAGTTGACCAGCCTCTGTCTCAAACTTTTCGTCCACAATCCCGCCCGATGGCGCATCCCAGTCGATGTCACCGTTCTTCAACCGTTCATTACTAAAGGCGAAATAAATCACCGTAGCAACTACTAATATTCCGAGGCAGCAGAGTAAGGGTTTCACCTTCACATCTTTAGGACGGATTGCGAGGTTCCAGGCCGGATGAACTTAAGTTACTCGTCGGCGCGATTGACGTGTTGGCCCTCGGGAGCGGGGCGCTAAAGTATATCGTCTCCTGTCCCCTTATATGTTCTTGCTTTAGAATATAGTCGCCCCCGAGAGAAGGGTTCCATACTCTTTCCGCGACACGGTAGTTTGCTCCCGTCAGTAAATAGGCAAAACCCCCAGTGATACCCCCAAGTGTAGCGTAAGCTAGCTTGGCGGGCACGTAAAAGATATTTGCGGCGAGTGTGGCAGTACCAATGCCTGCATCGTCCACATAGTCGGCCCATACTCGACCGGGTATACTCAAAAACAACAAAAGCAAGCTACCACTTACAGCAACACGTAACATTTTTCCCATTGCGACCTCCTCAACCTTCCGTTTTCACCACACATCCCTTCGGGAGTAACGTAATTAAATGTCGGAACGCTCTATCTAAATATGATTCGTCTCGGGACTCCAGCGTAATTTTTACTCTATAATTCGGGTCATTATTTTTAGGGTACGACCCCAACATCAAATCCGGAAATTCCGAGAGGGTTGAGTTGAGATACCCCGCTATCACACTTTCATACTCACTAGTATATAATACCCTCAAATAGTATGGGGCGCCAGCGAAACGGCTCTTCATAGCCGAAAATTTTTGCCTAAAAACGTCTGGTATTCCAGGCAGGATGTAAACGTTCTCGGTCTTTATAGTTGGAAAACGAACTTCGCCATCTTCTATTAATTCGGCGCCTTCTGGAGCCTCTGCCATTTTCAGGTATGCTTCGTTGGCCTGTCGGCCATTCAAGTAGGCCCGTAGTTTTTTTTCAAGAACAGGGTGTCGTATCACCTGGCGTCCGAAGGCACGCGCAACGCCTTCTATTGTTATATCGTCATGGGTGGGCCCTACTCCGCCCGAAGTAAAAACGATATCGTAAAGCGAGTGAAATGCGGCAACGGTTTCACTTATCACATCCATTTCATCGGGAATAACGGCGATCCGCCGGAGACTAACTCCAAGCTCCCGCAATTCCTTAGCAAGAAAAGACGAGTTGGTATCCACCGTCTTACCTGACAAGATCTCGTTCCCAATAATAATCACGCCTGCGTTAATTTCTTTCACAAAAATCACTCTTGGCAGATCTTTCGTTCAGTAGCAACGTTCTCCAAACTTTACTCTCCCTCTGTCATATCAAGGTCGGTTAGGTCCGGGATCTCTTTTACCAAATATGTTCTCAAGCTCTTCTTCAGTCGGCCCTCAAGTTGGCGGACCCGCTCTCGACTAATACCATACTGGTCACCAATTTCTTGCAGAGTTAGAGGCTCTTCCGAGAGCAGACGCTTCCGGAAGATCACTTCTTCCTTCCCCTCCAGGGTCACGCCGAATTCACCTAATTTTTCCCGAATTAGTTGTCTATATTCGCTGCTAGATACTTCTTCTTCAGCATTCAATCCGTCCGCAGCAAAAAAATCCAACAGTGTGCCAGACTCGTCTCCCGCATCGCGCGGCGTATCAACAGACAGATCACGGGCAGCCAAGCGCTGTTCCATCTCGACCACTTCGCGTTCTTTGACTCCGAGATTCTGAGCTATCAGCTTAGGCTCGGGTGAGAATCCCTTTGCTTCTAGCCTTTCCTTTTCCTTCTGCAAATTAAAGAACAACTTTCTTTGAGCTTGAGTAGTACCTAGCTTCACCATGCGCCAATTATTCATTATATAGCGGATAATATAAGCCCTGACCCACCAAACAGCGTAAGATGGGAAACGCACGCCTCGGTAAGGATCAAAGTTTCGCACCGCATCCATAAGGCCAACGTTACCTTCCTGAACCAAATCAAGCAGATTCTGAAAAGCACGCTGGTATCCCTTTGCGATCATCACTACTAAGCGCAAGTTAGCCGTTACAAGCCTGTAGGCTGCCTCAACGTCGCCGTATTCCTTATATTGTACCGCGAGCTCGTGTTCCTCTTCTCGCGAGAGAATTTCGTAACGTCTAATCTCCGCCATATATCTGCTTAGAGAGTCCGAAGGAACTAATGCGTTTTGGGCATGTTCTCTATTCACATCGATTTCGTCACTTTTACCACGATCGCCAAGGGCTGAATTCCCGTTAGATATCTCCGCATCTGGGGGAACGACAACAATCTCAGGATTTTTCGTCGATTTCTTCATTCTTTTAGTGAAGCAGAGACAGCATCTACGGGCTAGGCGGTCCCGGCTCTTAGCCTTTTTGCATAGGAGACGGGTTTGCCGGTCACGGACTTACCCCCTGCGTCTGCGAACCTCTATGCTAACAGGAAGACCGGGGGGCGGATTATCCCTCAATCGCCTTTTCCGCTTCCTCTTTCCAGACTTTTCCAGCGGCAACTTCGCGCAGCGCGGTCACCACTTCTTTATTATCCGAATCTACTAATGGGGGCGCCCCCTTCAGCAAATCCTTCGCTCGGCGTGCTGCAACAACTACGAGTTCAAAGCGATTAGGTATCCGCGCCAGACAATCTTCTACGGTAATTCGTGCCATTCTATACTCTCTTATTTGATGAGCGATAGTGGCTATAGTACCCTACGATTAAAGAAGAAGGAAGCAACCCGTTTTTTCTTTTTGTGATATTGACAACTGTAGTGTACCCCGGTAGTTCCAGACCGGAGGAGAGTATTTATGGGCTTCTGGCAAAAACTACTTGGCTCCGAGCAACCTCAACACAAAGATCCGGGTTTGCTGTTGCCGGAACTTCTGAAAAATTACCGAGCCGAGAAACAGCTTCAGAAACAAATCCTTGCGCATGCAGACATTTCTCCGAATCCGTCGAGCAACGAACAACTTCGTACCGTGGCGGGAGAACAAGGAAAAATCGCAGGACGGCTGGAAGACATAATATCTGACCTTGGCGGCACGTGCGAAGAAGAAAAATCTGTACCCAAGGGTGGACGGAACCATTGGGAACGCGTTGTAAGCGACCTAGAAGCGAGTCAAAGACTGACCCAGCGTTACAACGAGCAGGCCATTTTTTGGGATCCTGACATTCCCGAAGCAACCATCTTCTTTCTTTCTTTAGAAAGAGACAAACATGTTCTCAACGCGTTCTTGCGAGATATAGCGTTACGGGCCGACCCTCACGCGATTAACTGACCTGCAGCTATTCATCGTCTTCTTGGCCTGCCAAATAGTCCCTATTCATTGGCCTAGGGGCGAAGTGGCCCTGAACGGAGGCGGCTGAAGGCGGCGTCCAATTGGGGTTCTGGTTCTGATTTTGGCTCTGATTTTGGCTCTGATTTTGGCTCTGATTTTGGCTATGACGTGGGTTACTCTGACCTTTCGATCTCCCATTTGAGGTCTGCTCCCGTCGCCATGGCCTATTTCTCCCCTGGTTTCCACCCGACGATTTCAGACGATTACCTATAAATCCGACGCGTTCTTCAATTCTCCGCAACACGGCAGAAAAACTGTCAATCTGATCTCCCACCCCGTTTTTCAATTTTTCCTTCAATAGTTCGTCAAATGCATCTTTTGAGACGATCTTTTCGCCCAATTTATTAAGTTGTATCTTCGAATGGTCTCGCACTTGTCCAACTTCTCCCGATAAGCTCGCCAACGTTTCGAGAACCCTCGTTTCGAAGTTGTCAAGCCTTTTGTTGAGCGCTAGGATTTCCGCCTGCACCGCAGGTAAACCAGCCCTAGTAGCAGGTTTACCCTCCGTTTTCTTTCCCGCAACACTTGTGACCTTTTTTGCGCCAGCCCGTTTCTTCGGCGCCGTAGTCTTCTTTGCGGACGTCCCCTTTACTGACTTAGATGTCGTGTTTCCCATGCCTTTCCTTCCTTAGTGCGTCACAGGATAATAAATCGAAAATCGCGCCATGCTCTGTTTGCAGGCACACACTCGTCTACCGTTAATTCTCGGAATGTAAATTCAGAACGACAAAGGTAGCCATCTTTTAAGCTCGCGAGCACATTCCACTCGCATACAATTTCTAGAATTCTTAGGCGACTACCTATCCCTGCCTGTTTTTTTTTCAAATGAAGCAATAAGTATAAATCTCAACTGTATGAGTTACGTCTGCCAACAATTCCCCAAAAATTAGAAACTACCGCTCTTTCAGGTCGATATTTGGCGAATCAATTCCACTTTCCTCCCGTTTCACTCTTGAATACCATCCTATCCGATGCGCGATACCGAGCAGAATTTGTACATCTCGGTCATGAAGGCCCGCTCTCCCAAAAATATCTCGTAAAGCCAGCATAATATGATCCGGGTTTTCTGGGTTTAGAAAATCGATCTGCGAAAGTGCCTCTTCCAGCCGATCCAGCATGAACTGCTGTCTCTCCCCCGTTGCAAGCCGTGAATCTACGGGCTGTTCAACAGTCTGTCCATATACACTAAATACGGCATGACAACTCAATAATACCGCCTGGGCGACATTCAGAGAGGCAAAGCCTTTATCGGTTGGTATTCGCAATAACCTGTTGCAACAGAAAAGGTCTTTATTAGTTAATCCCGTGTCCTCAGGACCAAAAACGAGGGCGACGCGGTTATTTACTAGCCTAGATACTATCAGAGGGCTAATGACGTCAAGTGAGCCCCTGCTATTTCGGTACGGACTCTTGCGACAGGTCGTACCTACAACAAAACCGCACGGGCCTATTGCTTCTTGCAAGGTCTCGTGTACCACCATGCCCTCTACCACGTCTCTCGCGTGTACTGCAAACGTATCCACTTCTCTTCTATTTATCGTAGCGGGATTCACCAAGTGTAATTCCCGGACCCCACAATTACTCATCGCACGGGCCGCGGCACCAATATTTCCCGAAAACTTCGGTCGTACCAGTACTATGCGTAGATTACCCAGACTCATACGTGTGGAGGCGAAAGACGTCGAAAAGACCGTTTCTTAAGTATCCCCTAGCCAAACACTCTCATTCGCTATGAGGCGGATCGCACCCTCGTCTTACAGGCGTCAATCATGAAGGCTTGCCCACTTTGGCTCGAGTGCTGCCTGGTATAGGGCTTTTCTGTTCTCTCAGCCAATTGATCAGAGCTTCCCGCTCGACAAACCGCCTTCTGTGACGGGCATGACCCTCGCGATATACGATATCCGCCTCCACTAGCTCTTCGATATAGCGATGGAGCGGATAGGATCCTTCTCCTTCTCCCATCTCTTGTAAAACTCCCCTTAAACGTTCACGCCATTCGCCGCCAAGTTCGATTTCCAATCGTAGGGGACACCCGATAGTCTGAACCTTTGCACGGATATTTTTTGTCATGAACGCACCGCTTCTCCAAAGGACTCAGTAGTATTTGCTCATTCTCTGCCCTTTTGCAAGAGCATTAGCCGAATAGAAGAGTATTTGCGTCTTGCCTCGCATTAGGGTCTAATAAAAAAACAGCAGAAGTCAAGTATTTCAGAACTCAGGTCAACATGAAGATTGTATCCTTTGGCGACGTCCATATGGAAACGTCCCAGATCGAGCGCATAAAATTAGAACTCAAAAGCGCTGACGTCACTATTATTTCTGGTGATTTGACCAATTTCGGGGGAATTACAGAAGCGCAAGAGGTGATAGATGCAACACGGAAATACTGCAGCGACATTCGCGTAGTACCGGGGAACCTAGATCTACTCGAAATTATTCCCTTTTTGGATAAGCAGGGGCTAAGTCTTCACGGCAAGAATACGAGGTACGGAGATGTCTCACTCTATGGCTGTGGTGGATCTAACCTTACACCGTTTCTGACTCCCATAGAATTCGCGGACGAAGTCATTTGGCAAACGCTGGAGCAGGCGCTACCCCCTCAACCGCGAGAAACGACTCACGTCATGGTCTGTCACACGCCACCATATGCGACAAAAGTCGATCGTCTGAGGAGCGGAGTCCCGGTTGGAAGCCCCGCCGTCAGACAATTCCTTTCTGCTCATCAGCCAGCTGTCTGCATAACAGCCCATATCCACGAATCGGCCGGGGTGGATCATATAGGCCAAACAAAAATTCTAAACGCCGGCCCTTTCCGGGAGGGTGGGTATATTGTCGTGGAAAGTACAGAAGGAAAAGTCAGTGCGCAGCTTCGCGCCGCCTGAAAAATAACCCTTCGCGACCAACCTCCCCTTATGACCACAATTAAAACCTGCACCTGGGCTCCAACAGTTCTTACGGCCCAGAATTTGACGAGCCAAAGCCGACTCGATGGTAGCGAACACACCGCGTACATTCCGTCTTCCACTCTATCGGCAGGGCCGGATCTCCAGAGAAAATTACTTTCCCCCGTGCAACAAGCGGAGGAACTCGGTATCGACTACCTTCTAGTCGCCCAACGCTGGTGGGGTTCAGGTGAGGAAACAGAGGGATCTTCTTATGATTGTCTGGCGATGACAGATTTCTACGCGACCCACACTGATAGTATCCAGTTGATCACCGCCATTCACCCCGGGTTTTTTCTGCCGGGACCGATCGCGAAGTGGGGCGCAACCCTAGATCGGATCACGAACGGCCGATGGTCGATCAACGTCACATCTGGGTGGAACGAAGCCGAGTTCGGTATGTACGGAGCCGACCTGATCGAACATGACAAGCGCTATGAGCGGAGTACCGAGTTCATCCAGGTGCTACAAGGCGCATGGTCCAACGAGGAATTTTCCTTTGCCGGCAAATACTACAAGGTTGACGGACTCCGTTTGGAACCGCGGCCAACCGGCAAGTTAGAGGTATTTCAGGGTGGCCAATCAACTGCTGCTCTCAATATGGCATGCCAACACACCGATTGGATGTTCTTAAACGGCGGTTCCCTGGAGAAAATCGCACGGATTATAGAACAGGTGCGAACACGCACTAAAATCACTGGCAGACAAGTACAGTTCGCTCTGTACTCCATCCCCGTTTGTCGATCGACAGACGCTGCGGCAAAGAAAGAGATAGCGGAAATGGTCAGTGCCGTAGACCCCGCCCTTCTCAAACGCAGAGCCAAGCGTGTGGATGGGGCCAAAGGTATGTGGGAAAACACCACAAACAAGATTGCAATGTTAGACTCTAACGAGGGCTACGCTAGCGGGCTAATTGGTAGCCCGGATACTATTCTGCGGCGAATGGAAGAATTTCATATGGTCGGAGTCGATTGCTTCCATCTGACAATACATGACGAAATGTTTAATGCGGAGGTCCTTCCGTTCGTCAAGCAGTTATCCACTTAAGGGTAGAAAAGGGGCTGTCCAAACGAACCCCTATCTGGGTCCTGTCGCAAACCAATGGCCTCGCCTTTCCGCATAAAAACAATTCGCGAGTTCTGGTAACTCTTGCCTATTAGGGATGAACGTTTCAATTAGAAGTGAACCAGTGGCGTCTTCCCCACGGGGAAAACATTGAACCCCATGCTAAACAGTACTTGGTGATCCAAGATATTCCTTCCATCGAAGAGGAATGCGGGTTCGCTCATGCTTTGGAGAATCCGTTTATAATCTAGTTCACGGTAAATTCCCCACTCAGTAAGGATAGCTATGGCGTGCGCCCCGACCGCTGCCTTATAAGGATCCGCTTCGAAAAGAAAGTTTCCTTCTATACCCTCCAGTTCAAGTTGAGCATTAGTCAACGCCTTAGGGTCGGTAATTACTACCTCCGCCTGTTCCTCGGCCAGACCTCGAGCGACCTGAATGGCGGGGGAATCTCGTGTGTCTCCCGTATTCGCCTTAAAGGCGAACCCTAAAAGGGCTATACGCTTTCCGGACACGGTATTAAACATGTTCTTCAGGATGTTCCGAACAAATCGGCGCTCCTGCCATTCGTTAATACTCACGACTGATTCCCAGTATTGTGCAACCTCCGTCAGACCATAACTCTCCGCTATATATACCAAATTTAGAATGTCCTTCCTGAAACAAGATCCGCCAAAACCGACACTAGATTTCAAGAACTTTGCACCGATACGAGAGTCTTTTCCAATGGCGTAAGCGACATCATCGACGTCAGCTTCCGTCTTCTCGCATAAGGCGGAGATCGTATTAATGGAAGAAATACGCTGGGCGAGGAAAGCATTCGCCGCCAGCTTCGACAACTCTGAACTCCACACATTGGATTCAATGATATTGTCTGGTTTAACCCAATTGGCGTATATTTCCACGATGGCTTTTCGGGCGCTCAACCCTTCAGGAGTTTCTTTGGAACCAACAAGAATACGATCGGGGTTTTGGAGGTCTGAAATCGCGCTTCCCTCAGCCAAAAATTCGGGGTTTGATAATACATCGAACCGAATATTGCGCTTGTTAGCGTTCAGAATCCTTTCCATTGCCTCGGCGGTTCGGACTGGGAGCGTCGACTTCTCAACAACGATCTTGTCCCTGTCCGAGTGTTCCAGTATTTGCCGAGCTGTTTTTTCCCAGTACTGCAAATCTGCAGCGCGTCCGGCCCCCTGACCAAAATTCTTCGTTGGGGTATTAACCGAAACAAATATGATGTCGGCGTCCCGAATCCCTTTATCTACATCCGTGGAAAAGAATAAATTCCGGCCGCGCGACTCCTTTACCACCGCATCTAAACCTGGCTCGTAGATGGGCAATTGTTCCCCGCACCAAGCCGCGATTCGTTCCTTGTTAATGTCAACTACAGTTACTTTGTACTGCGGGCACCGCGCGGCGATCATTGCCATTGTGGGTCCACCAACGTAGCCGGCCCCGATGCACAAGATGTCCCTTACGAATGACACTAAGCCTCCTTATACCTTAGGACGAAGAGTGACTACCCTCTCCCGGCGTTATCCTAGACTGCGAATTAATAAAAACAACTCTACCGGTCAAGAACAGCAAACTCGTAACGCCGAGCATAAACTTGTCTGAAAGTCCGTCGACTCACCCTACAAATCTTTGATCCTTACTGGGAGTCCGACCTCCGCAACTCCGCAACTATCTCTCTGTGGCGCGCGCGGGTCAATTGATAACGTGAAAGGAAGAGAAGTGCTAGCAGGAAAAAAACCATCAGCCCCGGACCAACCGCTAGGCCCAAAGCAAATATTTTCCCCTCGGCAACACTACCGGGCAGCGCCATTCTCGGAAACTGGATGACGTCGAGCGTTACGCCCGCGAAAAATCCCCCTAGTCCCGACGCAGCCTTGGCGCTGAAGGTAATCGCGGAGAAAAATATACCCTCCTGACGTTTACCAGTAGAGACCTCATTCTCGTCGACGGTATCTGCAATCATAGAGGGAATGAGAATATCGATCGCAACTACCGCTGTAACCAGTACAATCACATGCGCAGCTATTAATGGAAACACATATACGGATTCATTGGGGGGCAAAAGGCCTAGGAGCCTGAGAAAAACCAAAACAGGACCGAAGAAGATCGCAAAGGCTGCGAGTCCTACTACCGCCCGTCGTTTATCGAAGCGTTCGGTAAGAGGTCGCGCTACTGCAAAAGCTATAACAGCTGAGAGAAAAAGACCAAACGTGAGTGTTCCTATTTCGTTTGACGAGAACCCCCAAAAGTAGGTGTTCATATAAAGCCAAACGGTGTCGTTAAACCCCCGTCCGCCTGCTGCAAAGACGGAACCGACCACCACCATTCGGTAGGAACGGTTTGAGAACGCGCCTCGCAACTCGTTCATCAACCGTGCGAAAGAAAACCTATGACCACCTGAAACGGTTCTCAAAGCAGGAATAAGATGATGGGTTCCAAAGGCGCAGGCCAAAATCGCTGTCAGTATCATCGCTGCACAGGTCAGTGCGAATGCTTCGTATGCGGCCGGATTCAATCGGCCGTCGGGGTATAGCCCGCTAGGCGCAAAAAAATAAAAGTAACCGAGTACCGACGCTGTAAGACCCCCTAGCCAGCCAAACAACAGTCGATAACTCACGAGCGACGTTCTTTCGTCGTAATCAGTCGAAAGCTCGGGGAGCATAGAACTACTAGGTACGGCGTAAAAAGTCATGGAAACACGAACACCAATGGCAAACGTACATAACCACGCGGCGAGCGACAGCGGGCCCAACTCGGGCGGGTTGAACAATAGGAAGAAACAGATGGCCATCGGCAGAGCAGACGCATACATGAATGGGTGTCTTCGTCCCCAGCGGGAATGGTAATTATCCGATATCGAACCAACTACGGGATCTGTAATGGCATCGACGCAAAGCGCGAAGAAAATAGCGGTACCGCTCAATGTACCGGACAGACCCAGAACCTGGTTGTAATAGAACAACAAAAACACGTTAAAGACGGTATTTTTGGTACCTTCTGAAACGGATCCCACGCCGTACCAGATTTTCGTAGAAAATCGCGGTTTATCGTGTAGTGACGGAGTGATCATTTGAATGGGAGTTTACCGAGAGCACGCCCGGTCCGAAACGGGGGTCACAAATTACTGCCGCGATCACAGCCCACCGGATTTCCATACCACTACGAAAAATGTACATTTCTTAATCTGTTCAGTACCGCTGCGATTTCAAATCGGCGGGCCCGGGCCCGATCTCCACAGCCCCGTCGAACCACGCTTACCAACCCGTTTGTCAGGATAGCCTTATCGACAGCGTCGAGAAGAGTAGGAACGCTGACTCTCTCGCCTGCGAACCCCTGGGAACATTTGAACATGACGTCACCAATCATCCAACACTGACCCTCGTCCACCAACTGGTGCAATAGGGAAACATCTATGTCCTCCTTCCCGAACTCGAGCCTTTGCCTCCCAACCGCCCGTACGTTCTCGAGCTTACGACCCCGGCTGGGGTCCAAGCTGGTACACTGTATCATTCGGTGAGGAGGGAGCCGATCGACCTCCACTATATTTTCCAATTTACGAGGCATATCGCCTACGACCTGTTTGCCGAGTGCTGTCACATCGCTCGGCTGGAACTCCTGCATTTTAATCACTGTGTCCGCTACGTCCAGGTAATCGCCTACTGAACCCACCACGAGAATGGACGATATACTCTTCCGTTGGAACAGCCCCCGGACTTTATCTACGTAGGGGGTTATGGGCTCATCGTTGTCCGGCACCAGACGCCGCATTCGAGAATCTCTAATCATAAAGTTTGACGCTGACGTGTCCTCATCAAACAATAAAGTCGTCGCGCCCGCCTCCAGAGCTTCCACAATTGCCGCGGCCTGAGAGGTGCTTCCCGACGAATCCGAGGTATGAAGACAACTGGCGTCCCTGTCGCCCGGCAAGTTGTTAATGAAGGGCCGCACATCGACACCACTAATTCCTCTGCCTTCTTCTGCACGGACGTTGACCGCGGTATCTACAGAGACGATCCGATCGCGCCCGTCTCCGGGAATGTGGTCGTACACACCCTGGGCAATTGAAGAAAGTAACGTCGATTTCCCATGGTAACCGCCACCAACAATTAACGTAACACCCTCTCTTATGCCTAGGCCTCGCACGAAACCACTGTGCGGGGTCTCCAAAATGCATGCCAACCCATCGTCTATTAACAACGGCAAGGCATTCTCCATGGGCCTATCGTCAGCTCCGGTTCGCCGAGCCAGAACACTACCTTCACCAAGAAATGCTACCAAACCGGTTTTTGCCAGTTGGTTCCTCAGATACACTTGATCCTCGATGCTCCAGACATGCCTGCGGAGGGCATTTATCTCCAAGGATAGAAACACCCTGTCGATCGCGGTTGGCAGGCGTTGGGTGAGCAATTCAACTGCCGTCTCTCCCAAAATCCTACGGCCGTGCGCAGGGAGCCCAACGCGCAAACGGATACGAACACCATCGGTGGCATCAAGGATTACGGAGGTTCGTTCAAGCACCTGCTGTCCAAGCGACACCATTTCCAGACGTCCACTATTACCGGACCCCATTTGCCTCCGCTCTGACGCAAGCTCCCGTACCAATGAACGGTGTAAGTAGTCTGCCGTAGCCCGTATACGCTCTGGCTTCGCCAAAGACCAATCAGGAAGATTGGCTCTATTAGCATCGACCTCCAGACAAGCTCGACTGGGCGCAGCAAAAGGGTCCTTTTGCACGTAATCAAAATGGAGCCTATAAACGCCGACGGAGTACACATCACCGTAAAGACTTTGGTATTTTCCGTAAGACTGCCTATCCATTGACAAGAGCTTGTGACTGAGGGTCGACTTCACGGTTTTCATCTATTTCTATTTCCAGGATAAACTATGGTGGGACACCCCAACGTAATAATTAAAATTTGCAACTTTCAACAAAAAAAGGGAAAGAGCTTACCTCCTTCCCTTTAACATGAACGGGCGCCTAGGAGGCGCCCGTTCAAATCCGTTAATCTCTAACGACGAAAGACATTGTCTCTGTCGCTGTTGTA
This sequence comes from uncultured Enterobacteriaceae bacterium, assembly GCA_964610865.1. Lineage (GTDB taxonomy): Bacteria > Desulfobacterota > Binatia > Bin18 > Bin18 > Bin18. The sequence continues at coordinate 3,286 of CAZSWX010000013.1, read as the reverse complement.
AGGCCTACCCACCGTGCCGAAGCAATTGTCCCGGGGTGGCCCCTGTCGTTTTGTCATCTTCAAGGATTCTATCCCCGTTTACGTAAACGGCCTTGTACCCCTTGGCCTTTTGCACACGCCTCCACTCCTTGCCGGGGAGGTCATGCGCGACTTCCATGGGCAGAACTTCCAAATTATCATAGTCGTAAACCACGAGGTCTGCCGGTGTACCCTCTCGGATAATTCCTCGGTTCTTAAAACCTCCACACGCGGCCGGCTGGGCGCTCAGGTGCCAATGCAGTTCTTCGAGGCTCAGCATGTTGAGTTCACGAGACATACGTATTATGGACTCGGTAGGAAATCGTCCTCCGGTGAAAAACTTGGTATGCGCCCCACCATCCGACGTTCCGAGCATTGTCGAATCGTTCACAATCTCCTTCAAGTAAGCGTCATTCTCACCAACCGACGGTGTATAGAAAGTCGTTGCCATGTCATCGGCCACCGCCAGGTCGAGCATCGCATCTACAGGATGCTTACCTTCTTTTTCGGCCGCTTCACGTAGGGTCAAATTCTCGAGGTGTTTCATGTCTTCCCGCTTCACTTCGAGAATCATTATATTGTCAAACGAATTGGTTACCGCCCCGGTCGGGTCATTCTTCAAAGAAGCACGTCGGGTCGGATCGGCCAATTTGGACTTCCGCTCTTCCACTGTCCCCAGCGTAGCCTCTCGCCATGCGGGGTCGTCATCCCATAGGTTCCAGTCATGAAACGTGAACGTGAAACCAGCGTCAGTCGATACTAGCTGCCCATAAATACGCAACCCTTTTTCCCGGGCCCTACCGATCCAATTCATCAATTGACGGTGGCGGTCAGGGTCCATATCGTTGGCCTGAATAGCATTGTACAGAATGGGGCGCCCGCTCACTTGAGCAAGCTCTTCGTAGGCCTTCTCAATTTCGTCAAAACCGGCAACACTTGGGATTAGAGACATCTGGATAAAGCCAGCGTTTCGGTCGGAGAGTACCTTCGCCAACTCGACGCATGTCTCCTGATGCATTATGTCCGTAGGCATCGGCGTGCCATCATAATCGCACTGAACACTATCCTCTCCAAAACGTTGCGCTGACCAGCCGCATGCTCCAGCCTCCATACCTTCGTGAAGCATCTGTACCATCTTCTGATGCTCAGCGTCGGTCGGCATCCTTCCGGTCTTAGCTTCGTCTCGACCCATAACCCAAACCATCATCGGAGCAATGGGCACGTACGGGAGTATGTTCAGCCCTTTCGGCGTTCTGTCGACACTATCCAAGAACTCTGGAAACGTCACCCAATCCCACGGCATACCTGCCTTCATAGAATCATAGGGTATAGCTTCCGTCCGCGTCATAGTGAGCATCGCCCTTTCGCGGTCTTTTTCAGGAACCGGGGCAAAACCAAAGCCACAGTTACCTATAACTACTGACGTCACACCATGCCAGCCGGAGATGGTGAGGTACGGATCCCAGAACAATTGGGCATCGTAGTGGGTATGCAAGTCTATGAAGCCGGGAGCCACAATATGACCTTCCGCATCAAGCGTCTGTTTGGCCTGATGATCTTTGAGGCGGCCGATATTGACAATCGTACCATCTTTCACGCCAATGTCGCCTCTGTAACGCGGCATCCGCATTCCGTCGATGATCATTCCGTTTTTGATCACTAGATCGAATTCTGCCATTGT
>CAZSWX010000013.1:0-1487 GCA_964610865.1 uncultured Enterobacteriaceae bacterium | reverse complement strand
ATACTCGCCCGCTCAGCTTCGCGGAATGCCATCATAGTATCCTTGAGACCGTACATTGGAGCGCTCTCGTCTCTTCCATAATCGGCATCTTCGGGAAAACCGTCACTCAGGAGCACGAGCATCTTGGCGCGGCTATTAACTTCTTTCAACTTTCGTACCGCGTGTCGAACGGCGGCCCCCATCCGCGTGCTCCGTTTTGGTTCCATACCACTGATACGTCCCTTCGTTTTATCTGACAATTTTTCCGTGAATGCCTTGACGGGGTAAACCTCCACATTTTGCCGTCCCGCGCTCGAGAAGCCGTAGATCGCGTAATCGTCTCCAATTTCGTCAAGGGCAGCCGACAACACCACAACCGCTTCCTTCAAGACATCGATCACTCGTAAGTTGGCAGATCCACCGACCCCTTCGACGGGTGAGCCATCACCGTCGACCTCGTGATAGATTCGGGAGTCGGTCGATGCACTCAAGTCTATGAGAAACAGCGCCGCCACGTCCCTCTCTAACGGTTGTCTTGCCGCATATAAGCGGGTCGAAGGCGCTACCCCGGTAATACGATCCACCCGCGCAGCTACCGCAGCGTCCAGATCTATCACTTCACCGTCTTCGAGTCCCTTCACCAAACGATACATCTTCGGCCGGAGTTGCTGAAACTCTCTCTTAATCTCAGGAATAACGTCGGCGTAACGCATCATGGTATTTTCGAAAAACGTACCGTTGTCTCCCTGCAGTGACGACTCGTACAATTCGCACCAACGAGGCCGGTAATCTTCGATAAGAAAATCCCATTCGTCGTAAATATATTTGATCCCCACAACGGAATCCCGGCGGCGCAGCTGTTGCTTCTTACGTTTTTCCTGTTCGGCCTTTTCTTCTTCTCCGTCTTCTTCAATATCAGACGGTACGACCCCTTCGACCGCGGCAGGCCGGAGGTTCGTAATTTTTTTCTCCTTCTGCTTCCCAGCCCGTAAAATCGCGGCCAGTCTGTCCATCAGGTTCTGGTCCTGCGGTGTCAGAGTCGGGTCCAATTGTTGCATCATCGGATCAAGACGATTACCGGTTCCCCCTTGCATGCCCATAGCAACTTTGTTCATGCGGGCCGTGTAAGACGGCAAAGCCTCGAACAGTTCGGTAGCTAGAAGCAGGGAGGTTTCCACTGTCGCCTCATTTGTCCAGCCCGCCTTCAACATTTCGCGCAGAAACCCAATGATACCTTGTATGAAGGGGGGCAATAATTGGGTCCTCTTGACGACCCAATCGAGATCTTGCCGCAGACCGGGATAGGCCTCCGCCAAACAATTTGAGATCCTTTGCCCCTCGATATACATAAAAAGGGCTTCAATTTGGCTAGGCTTCGAAAATACCTTGAAATACTCGGCAAGTCCGTCGGGAACACTTCCTGGACGAGTCCGACTTCGGACGGAACCCGGTACTAACTCCCAGACTTTAGCAATCGATAAGGCATAAGTTCCAAATTCTACTCGCCC
>CAZSWX010000012.1:0-16748 GCA_964610865.1 uncultured Enterobacteriaceae bacterium | reverse complement strand
ACCAGCACCTCCTGGCTTGTTTGGAATAACCACCTGAGCAGCTCCTGAATTTCGCCAAATATTTGACTGAATTCCGGAGTTCTATGATGAATCAGAGGCTCCGCCATGCGCAGCAGAACGTCTTGGGGCACTTGGGTTGGGCCGGGCGTAAGCAAATATCGTTTTAGCATTTTCTTGTTTGTTCCAACTATAATAACGAACCGAGACTCCCCCCATCTCCGGTCTCACGAATCTACTATCTCTCTATCATCGGTAAGACTCGGTTTATCGAAGGCCCAGGCAGGAGTCAATGTGCCCGGACAATTTGCCTGATGTATCTAAACGCTTTAAATGGCTTCAGTTTTCGCTTGACACCGAAAAATTCTCATAATATAGTTGTGGGATAAAGTGGGGTAAAGTGGGAGATAGGGGAGAACTGTGTTTAGAGGCAGTTTCGAATATACAATAGACGAGAAGGGGCGGGTCAGTATTCCGGCAAAATTCCGTGATATTTTGGCAACAACCTGCGATTCGCGTTTAATAGTAACTAAGTTTATTCTCTCTTCTTTTCGCTGCCTTGACGTGTACCCGTATGCCGAATGGGAAAATTTCGAACGGGCGGTGAGCAAGAGGCCCAGGTTCGATGCGAATTTGTTGAAAATAGAAACGTTTTATATTTCGAATGCGCAAGAATGTTCCGTGGATAGGCAAGGTCGTATTTTAATTCCGGCCGTTCTGCGCGACTATGCCGCCTTGGAGAAGGATGTAATCTTCACGGCCGCCCTGGAAAAATTTAGGATCTGGAACAAGTCCATTTGGGCCGATTTCAATGAGGAGTCCGAAAACGACCTCGTACGTGATCCAAGGCTATTCAACAACTTTAATAATGTTATTCCGGAGCCATAGGTGATTCGGACGGATCTGAAATGATCGTAGGGCATATTGTATGAGCCGCGGGGTGACGTCTAGCAGGTTGCCGGCAAGGACGGCCGAGGCTGTCCATGTGCCTGTTATGCTCGAGGAGATTATATCGTTTCTCAAGCCGAACATAGGTGGCGACATCCTTGACGGAACGTTGGGGGGAGGCGGGCATGCGCATGCCGTTCTTGAGGCGAGTGAGGGTAAGGGGCGTTTGATGGGGCTGGATCGTGACGCCCACGCGCTGGCTTTGTCCCGCGCTCGTTTAAGTTCGTTTATCTCGCGGACCGTACTTGTCCATTCCAATTTCAGTCGGAGCGAGAGTGCCCTTCAGGAAGCGGGGTGGGAAGGCGTAGACGGCGTTTTATTAGATTTAGGGTTCTCATCATTGCAGATTGAGGATGCGGGACGGGGCTTTAGTTTTAACCGTTCGGGCCCGTTAGACATGCGAATGAACGAAGATGATCCTCGAACTGCTATGGATATTCTGAATAGCGCGGCCGAGGCTGAACTGGTGGACATTTTGCGGAGTTTCGGTGAGGAGCGTGCGGCAAAGCAAATCGGCCGTTCCATTATAAGGGCGAGAGCTGACAGGCCAATCCGTACGACGAACGAACTGAAAAGACTCGTCGAGACGGCTATTGGTACGGCTCACCGCAATCGGAAACAGAGACGGTCGAAAATTCATCCCGCGACCCGGACCTTCCAGGCTTTTAGGATTGCAGTCAATAAGGAGTTGGAACATTTAGAAACATTTCTTCTGACGGGTTACCAGCTGTTGCGTCCTGGTGGCCGTATGGTGATTCTTTCGTACCACTCACTTGAGGATCGATTAGTTAAGTCAGCCTTTCGTCGTTGGGCGGCGGATTGTGTATGTCCCCCCGGATTCCAAGTGTGCGGGTGCGGTTGGGAACGAAAAGTCAGCATAGTGACAACTAAACCGATAAAACCGAAAGAAAGCGAAGTCGCGCGTAATTTCCGTGCGCGAAGTGCTCGCTTACGGGTGGTTGAACGCCTCGGAGGTGAGATATGACGCGACATGTTTCGTATTGGGGACGGTACGGTCTGGCTGCTTTTTTCGGCTTGGCTCTTCTGGTTACCCATGTTTGGATTCGTCACCGCGTAGTTTCCGTCGGCTACGCGTTGTCTGATACGCGGCAGCTCGTCCGCACTTTGCAAGAGGAACGTTATGCTTTGGTGGTGGAGTGGGAGTCGGTGACTGCGCCCTCGCAACTTTCCCGGCTCGCAAATAGACGCTTGGGGTTGGCCATGCCACGCCCCGATCAAATCGTAATTTTACGTTAGGCTAAGGGAATGTCTGGAAGGATCTTTTTAGTAGCGCTCATACTGTTCATAGGACTGCTGGCTATTATCGGCCGGGTGGTACAATTGACTGTAATAGAGGGTGATGCGCTTGCCGCACTGGCGGCGGGGCAACATCGTAAGCGAGTCATAGTAACACCTCCGAGAGGGACAATAATTGATAGAAATTCTCGCCGGTTAGCCTTCAGTCTTGGAGCGGAATCTCTCTTTGTACATCCTTCCAAAGTTTCAACAAGCGTAAGTGGCATGAGTCAGGTTCTAGCTGAATCTTTAGGGTTACCTGCCCATAAAATCACTGCGGCAATCAATTCGAGTGCGCCGTTTGTTTGGCTGAAAAGAGGAGTTTCTCGGGACACGGCGGAGCACATCAAAGGGCTGGAGTTCCCGGGAATTGGGAGCATATCTACACAACGTCGGGTATACCCTCATGGAAACTTAGCAGCGTCGGTTTTAGGGTTCGTAAACGTTGACGCTAAGGGCATTGGCGGGCTTGAAGTGTCCTATGATCGCTACCTTTTGGGCAAGGCTAGAGGGGCACTCGGTGAACGAGACGCCAGGGGTCGTATGATCCTCGCTGATGGTGGCCCGACTGCTCCTGAAATTTTTAAAGTCAAACTAGCTCTTGATGCGAAGATCCAGTACATCGCGGAACGTGAACTGCGACGGGCAGTGAGCGATACCGGCGCGAGGGCCGGGTCCGTCACAGTGATTGACCCTAAAACGTTTGGCATTCTTGCGCTTGCGCAGATGCCGAGTTTTGATCCCCATTTCCCGGGCAGATATCCCGCCGGAACCCGCAGAAACAGAGTGGTCAGTGATTGCTATGAACCCGGGTCAACGGTCAAGGCCCTATTAGTGGCCGCCGCATTAGATACTGGAGAATTTGGAGAAACGGATCCCATATTCTGCGAGCATGGCGCGTACCGTATTGGGAGACACACGATACATGATGTACACCCTCACGGAGATCTTACGGTACACGGTGTTTTGACAAGATCCAGCAACATTGGCGCTGTTAAGATTGGAGCACAGTTGGGAACAGCCGTGTACCACAGATATCTTCAGACATTTGGTTTCGGCGGAAAGACAGGCGTAGATCTTCCGGGGGAAATCGCTGGCATACTTCCTTCGGCTCAAAAATGGTCGACGATACGGTTGGCTACTGCAAGCTTCGGCCAGGGAATTGCGGTTACACCACTTCAATTGATTAGCGCTTATGGAGCGTTAGCCAATGGGGGGACCCTAATGAGACCACATTTGGTCACAGAGGTTTCGAATGAAGCCGGAAAGGTGATATTCAAACAGGAGCCAACTGTTGTACGTCAGGTAATTGAACCTGCGACCGCCGCCCGAGTACGTAACTTGCTCGCCTCGGTAGTAGAGGCGGGAGGAACCGGCTGGCGGGCACAAGTGGCCGGGTTCCGTGTCGCTGGCAAAACGGGTACGTCACAAAAAGTTGATCCAAATGGCGGCTATTCGGCTAAAGGCCGAATAGCGTCGTTTATTGGGATGGTTCCAGCCGAGCGTCCACGGATAGTGGTGCTAGTTGTCATCGATGAGCCGAAGACCTCGGTCTATGGCGGGACTGTAGCAGCACCAGTTTTCCAAGCCGTCGCACGTGATTCACTCATCCATCTGGGCGTGCCGAGTAACTTGAACGTAGGTTCCGACTTGGAGTTGGTGCGAAATGCGGTGCGCGGCCCGATGTCGGTGGAGACAGCAGAAGTCCCATCTTTGCCTGACACAAGCGCGAGTGTGGGTGCAACGGTGCAACGGTTGGTAGAAGACGATTTTCTAGGGCTGAGCTTGCGGGCAGCAATGCGTAAAGCATATACGAATGGGTTAAAAATAACTGTAAGCGGCAGTGGTTACGTTACACGCCAGATTGCGCGAATGGATTCGGACTCTGGCGGACGGGTGTACGAACTCATTCTTGAAAACGGCTTGTGATTGAGACTTTATAATGCAGCTTAGGAAGCTCCTCAGCCCAGGATATACCGGCGAGAACCAGGTTCCTGCACGGATAACCGGTGGTATAGACTTTGAAGTTGAATCGCTTGCGCACGATTCTAGATCAGTAGAGAATGGTGCAGTTTTCTTTGCTCTACCAGGAAGGAAGACGACGGGATCGCATTTCGTAGAGGAAGCCCTGGACCGTGGTGCACGAGCGGTCGTGGGTACTCCTGACGTGCAAGTGCCGGAAGGAGTCACCGTCGTTAGATCTGAATTGGTACGCCGATTGATGGCCGCTATGGCATGTCGCTTTTACGGTCATCCCAGTGGCGAGTTGACTTTGATCGGTGTAACGGGGACGAGTGGTAAAACCACGACCACTTACCTGTTTGAATCTATCGCAAAATGTCTCGGGTGGTCGGTAGGTGTGATTGGCACTGTCAGCTATCGTTTTGCCGGTCGAGTGTACGACGCACCCTTTACTACACCTGAGGCGGTGGAGTTACAGGCACTTCTAAGGTCGATGGTGCAAGAGGGTGTCACCCACGTAGTAATGGAGGTTTCTTCCCACGCTTTGGCGCAAGACCGTGTTTGGGGATGTCTCTGGGACGGCGCGGTATTTACGAACCTGGGTAGGGACCATTTAGACTATCACGAAAGTATAGAAGAATACTTCGCGGCGAAAGTCAGATTATTCCAGGAGGGGCTTAGCCTTTCAACAAAAAAGAGGCGGTTCGCTGCCGTAAACATCGATGATGTTTGGGGATTGAGCTTGCTCAAAAAGCGGCTAAACGTTCCGACTATAACCTATAGTCTTTTGACTGACGCTGATATTACTGCATACGCAACGCGTTACGCATCTACCGGAATTTCTACTAAAATTAGGGCGGGAAAAGAAAAGATAGAGGTTTCCTCTCATCTCATTGGCGAACCTCATTTGTACAATATGGTAGCGGCGACGGCGGCGGCCAAAGGTTTAGGTGTAACGTTGCGCGAAATTACTGAGGGGATAGCGGGGTGCGATCGCATCCCGGGTCGGCTTGAAGAAATTGATGTTGGACGATCCTTCCGCGTATTTGTAGATTACGCGCATAAGCCAGACGCGATGGAAAAGACGCTGATGTCTTTCCGGGAGGTAGCAGACAAAAAACTCATTACTGTGTTCGGGTGCGGTGGCGATCGAGACCGCGGGAAGCGGCCACTAATGGGGACGATAGCCGGGCGTCTCAGTGACCTCGTTGTTCTCACGTCCGACAATCCTCGCGGCGAAGACCCGAACGATATAATTACGGAGATCGAAAAAGGGGTAGTTCGGTCCGGAATGACTTTAGCATCGTCAAGCAACCCTCAAATAGCCGAGTTTGAGGAGAGAGTTTATTTTGTTGTACCAGACCGTTTGTCAGCCATACGCCGGGCGCTAGATGTGGCTCAACGGGGAGACGTAGTTGTGATTGCAGGAAAAGGCCACGAAGATTACCAGATTGTCGGTACGAAACGTCTTCACTTTGATGATGCTGAAGAAGTTAGGAACTATATGAACCCACCGAAATGACGCCAATAGGAGAGACTGTTAGCGCTGTCGGCGAACAACGATTCTAGAGGAAAGGTACACGTAATGCTGTACGCATTTTTATATGGCCTGCACACGACCTACTCCGTTTTTAACGTATTCCGATACATCACTTTCCGAACACTCCTAGCGGGTTTATTGGCACTAACGGTCTCTTTCTTTTTAGGCCCGTGGCTGATTGCGAGATTGACAGCGCTTAAGGCTGGTCAGCCCATCCGGTCGGATGGCCCGGCCGCACACCTGAGCAAAGCGGGCACGCCGACGATGGGAGGAGCACTAATTCTTTTTTCGTTAACCTTGGCGACTGTTTTGTTGGCGGATCTCCAGAATCCATACATTTGGCTGGTACTTGCCGTCACTATTGCTTTTGGTCTCATAGGTTTTACGGATGATTTTAAGAAGCTAACACATGGTGATTCTGTTGGCATGTCAGGCAAGGCCAAACTTGCCTGCCAATGCGTGGTTGCAATGGCGGCGGCCTGGTGGCTCTTTAGCCAACCTGGCTTTGACACGGCACTGACGGTCCCGTTTTTTAAAGATATACGCCCCGAACTGGGGTGGTGGTATTTGCCCTTTGCGACTCTAGTAATTGTAGGGGCTTCTAATGCGGTGAATTTGACTGACGGGTTGGACGGCCTCGCAATAGGGCCTGTGATGATCGCGTGTGTTACATACGCGATATTTACGTATGTAAGCGGGCATAGCCGGATTGCCGAATACCTGCAGGTACCTTATGTAGCGGGTGCTGGAGAGGTGGCGGTTTTCTGTGGGGCATTGGCCGCCGCCGGTCTTGGATTTCTCTGGTTCAACGCCCACCCAGCCCAGATGTTTATGGGTGATGTTGGCTCGCTTTCCATGGGAGCCGCTTTGGGCATAGTGGCTCTTATCAGTAAACAGGAAATTGTACTGGCTATTGTGGGAGGAGTCTTTGTCATTGAGGCGGTCTCCGTCATATTTCAGGTGGGTTCGTACAAGCTACGGCGCAAGCGCATATTTAAAATGGCTCCGTTGCATCATCATTTTGAGTTGCTTGGATGGGCTGAGACCCAAATCGTCATACGGTTTTGGATTATCTCGGTTATCTGCGCGTTGGCCGCTCTAAGCACACTCAAGTTGCGTTAAGAACAGTGTTATGGATTTTCTTGCAAGGAATGTGCTGGTTCTAGGTCTCGGCCGCACGGGTCGGAGTGTAGCCCAGTTCATTGCATCTCGCGGCGGGGGCGTCCGAGTAACCGACGGTTCTGAGGACCTTGCGCGTTTGGAAGAATTTGAGTCCTCCCATGACTCCATCGAACTCTGTCACGCGGATAATCCTGATGTCCTTTTGGATCAAATAGAGATTGTAGTACCGAGCCCGGGAATCCCTGCGAACCATCCGGTGTTACTGCGGGCCATAGAACGAGGACTGCAGGTCGTTAGTGAAATCGAGTGTGCATACCGGAGCATGGATTGCCCGATCGTTGCGGTTACGGGAACCAATGGGAAAAGTACTACTACAAAACTCATTGGAGACATGTTTGAACGGGCGGGCCACCAGATCTTCATCGGAGGCAATTACGGTACCCCGCTCATCGAAGCTGCTGAAAAGGACTACGATGTAGCGATCGCAGAAATATCAAGTTTTCAGCTTGAGTGGGTCCAACACTTTAGACCGCAGATAGGCGTCTTCCTCAATTTAAGCGAAGACCATTTGGATAGACACGGAGACATGCTCCAATATGGCGCTACAAAGAGGCGGTTGTTCCTCAAACAAGGTCACAGTGACTGGATTGTCTTTAATCGGGAAGACCCCGTCGTCTGTGGACTGGTAACGGAGCTAAAGGGCATAAAATGTTCCTTTGGATGGAAGCAGCTCCCGCCATCGTTTGAAAGTGCCGCCTGGTCCGATGCGGCGCAACTTTACATGCTTCATCGCGGAGAGACCCAATGTTATCAGGTTGCAAGTGTTTCGCTTCGTGGACGACACAACCAGGAAAACATCATGGCGGCAGTGTGTGCTGGTACGTTATGGGGTATTCAAGCTGATATAATTCAAGCCACGCTGCGGGAGTTCGTCGGTTTGCCGCACCGGCTAGAAACTGTCAGGAGAAGGTCCGGCGTGACTTACGTTAATGATTCGAAGGCCACCAACGTGGACGCCGTAATTAGCTCTTTAAGAAGCTTTACCGGGCCCGTCATACTCCTTGCAGGAGGTGCGGAGAAAGGAGGGCGATACGAACGGCTAGAGAAATCGACCCGGGACAAAGTTAGAAAGTTGATATTGTTTGGAGAGGCACGGAATTCTCTCAACGCCAGTCTGGGTAGCACGGCGGAGACTATTCTAGCGGTAGGCCTTGAGGAGGCGGTGCGTGCCGCTGTTTATGAGGCGAGGGCCGGTGATACCGTGTTGCTGGCTCCGGCTTGTGCCAGTTTCGACGAATTCACTGGCTTTGCAGAGCGTGGGAATGCGTTTCGGCGCTACGTGGAAGCGTTATGAATGATTGGACAAAACAAGTTAGAGACAAATTCAAGGTTAGCGGTACTGGGCCGCTGATACGATCCGGGCCTGTCGACTCATGGTTGTTAGGTGTTGTGTTGTTACTTGTCCTGAGCGGTGAGATATTGGTTTTTAACACAACTTATTTTTACGCGTCTGACCGCTATGACGATCCGTATGTCTTTGTTTGGAAACACAACATTGCTCTGGGTCTCGGCATTCTCGGATCTTTTATTGTAGTGGCTTTGCCGTCTACAGTGTATCGGAAGCTAGCGTATCCAATACTCCTTGTGGCGGTGGGCAGCCTGTTGCTTGTGCTGTTGTACGATGTTGGGCCTGGTCGAGTTCACCGATGGATATCTTTCGGGAGTTTCAATTTCCAACCCTCAGAGTTGGCAAAGGGGGCTGTAGTCTTATACGGCGCTTCTGCGTTGACAAAAAAGGCAGGGCGGATCGACAGTTTCGTCGATGGGTTGCTGCCACCCTTATTAGTAGTCGGGAGCGTTGCGGTCCTCATCGGACTTGAACCGGACATGGGCGGAGCCGTATTTGTTTGTCTGTTATTTGCCGCGTTGATCTTCGTGGCAGGCGCCCGCGTTCGGCATCTTGCCTTCCTATCTGGCCTCGGTATTTTCTGTCTGGCCATGGGTATATTCAGCGCCGGTTACCGAGCCGAACGGTTCTTCGCGTTCCTTAATCAATCTTCTGACCTTCGGGGAGCGGGGTACCAATTGCATCAGTCGTTGCTTGCTTTTGGCGCGGGAGGCGTGAACGGGGTAGGCCTTGGTGAAAGCAGGCAGAAAATGTTCTATTTACCCGAAGCGCACACCGATTTTGTCTTTGCCGTAGTTGGAGAGGAAACCGGACTGTGGGGAACGACCGCCATTGTCGTCCTCTTCGGTTTACTGGGATTGAGGGGCATTTCGATCGCAGTGCATCACCCGACTTCATTTGGTCGCTTGTTAGCATTTGGAGTGACTTTTCTCATTGTATGCCAGGCGGGACTCAATATGGCCGTCGCTGTAGGACTGCTACCCACGACAGGACTTCCCATGCCCTTTGTTAGTTATGGTGGCTCGGCGATGGTGATGTTCTTGGTGTACGTCGGTCTATTGCTTGGCCTTTCTCGAGAGGTACATCGAAGGAACATGGTTGATGCCTAAGTCGGTAAGAATACTCCTAGCGGCCGGCGGAACGGGTGGTCACTTGTTCCCGGGCGTGGCAGTCGCCGAATACATGGAGCGCAACTTAGGGGCGTCCGTCCTTTTTCTTGGAACAAAGGGCGGGATAGAGAAAGGTATTGTCCCTCGGTTAGGATTTTCACTTCGGTTAGTGCCGGCCGAACAGTTTCGAGGCAGGACCCGTTGGGGAAAAATCCGGTCTTTGGCAGTGACCTGCTATGGGATCGTAGCGGCGTTCCGCGCTATCGGCGATTTTCGCCCAGACGTAATATTTAGCATCGGGGGGTACGCTTCGGGACCGACAGTTATGGCTGGCTGGCTTCGTGGTGTGCCGTGCGTTCTCCTTGAACCGAATGCTATTGCTGGCTTAGCGAATCGTGCGTTGTCGGTATTCGCTCGCCGGGTGTGTACCGGGTTCGAGGAAGCCGCGCGTTTTTTTTCCGATAAGAAGGTCGTTTACACAGGGAACCCTGTTCGCCGGGATCTTCAACCGAGGCCCCACGAAGGTTCGGATCCTTCTCTGTTTACACTGCTTGTTTTTGGTGGAAGCGCAGGCGCTAGTCGGATCAATAGGGTGACCCCCTCGGCCGTAGCGAAGCTTAATGATGCGCTCGGCAATCACCCGGCAACCAACAGGCCGAAGATAAAAGTGATTCACCAAACGGGTGCACGTGACTACGAGGCGGTAAAGACAGATTATGGATCACGCGGAATATCTGCTCGCGTTGTTCCGTTTACCAATTCTATGGGCCAGGCGTACGCGGAAGCCGACCTCGTAATCTGTCGGGCTGGCGCTATCACACTGGCTGAAGTCGCGCTTTTGAAAAAGGCTGCTATTCTAGTCCCCTACCCGTATGCTTCTGATAATCACCAGCAGGCTAATGCAGAAACTATGGTACGTGCAGGGGCGGCTATTATGGTTTTAGATAAATGCCTGACCGTTGAACGGCTCGCGCATGTTCTGAATGACGTCTTACTTGAAAGGAATATAATCGAAGAAATGGGACGAGCGGCAGGCAAACTCGCCAGGCCCGACGCGACGGCCGCTGTAGTCGATGCTTGCTTAGCCCAACTCGCGGAGGGGCCGTCGGCCGAACGGGAGGGTTGATGTCAAGGAAATCGAATCGGCTTTCCGAAAAGTTACACCTAGAAACCGATCTGGAAGAAGGGGGATTAATTAAGCCTTCGCTCTCTTCCGGGGGACAATCAAAGGCCAAAACTGGATTGGTTACTCCGCGAGCCGTTGAAACCCCCGTCTTATTTGACAACAATCGCGGCATCCATTTTGTTGGCATCGGGGGTGTGGGAATGAGCGGTATAGCTGAGGTTCTTCTGAATCTTGGCTACCAGATTTCCGGCTCGGACTTATCCGAAAGCGAGACGACCCAACGGTTGGTCCAAATTGGGGCTCAAGTAATGTATGGACATCGGCCTGAGAATATAAATCCTAAGACCGATGTGGTGGTGATATCGTCCGCCGTTAAGTATGCCAACCCTGAGGTTCTACGGGCCCGCCAATTACAGATACCCGTGATACCGCGTGCCGAAATGCTGGCGGAGCTGATGCGACTAAAATATGGACTCGCGGTCGCTGGAACGCACGGTAAAACCACGACCACCTCGCTGATAGCAACGGTTTTAGCGAACGCGAAACTGGACCCGACAGTAGTGATTGGAGGTCGTCTCAATGTGTTTGGTTCTAACGCACGACTAGGGCAAGGCCGTTTTCTCGTTGCCGAAGCGGACGAAAGTGATGGGACGTTCTTGCTTCTCAGCCCTACGATTGTAGTCGTAACGAATATTGACCGGGAGCATCTCGACTATTATGGAAGCATGGACCGAGTGCAGGTAGCCTATCTTGAGTTTGTAAACCGGATTCCTTTCTATGGCCGTGCGATTTTGTGCTTGGATAATATTAACGTCCGCGCAATGCTGCCGCAGGTGCGCAAAAGGTATGTGACGTACGGCTTAGGACCAGATGCCGAGATACGTGGTACGGCACTTACCGTGACCAAACTGGAAACCCATTGCGAGGTATGGCGAGGACCGGAAAGGTTGGGGGAGATACGACTACAACTTCCGGGGAGACATTACGCTCAGAATGCACTGGCAGCTGTAGCTGCGGCGCTTGAATTGAATATCCCGTTTGATCAAATACGGAAAGCGCTTGCCAGTTTTGCTGGTATCGAGCGCCGATTTGAGATAAAGGGAGAAGTGGCAGGGGTGTTGGTGGTTGATGATTATGCGCATCATCCCGAGGAGGTGCGAGCAACGTTGCGGGCCGCGCGCGAAGGGTTTGGCCGCAGACTTGTGGCAGTCTTTCAACCACATCGTTATTCGCGTACGCGCGATCTGTTTGATGAATTCTTGTCGGCATTTGATGAGGCTGACATAGTGGTATTGACAGAAATATATGGTGCAGGCGAGGAGGCAACGGGGGAGGTTTCCGGCGAGAAATTGTATGAGGCGATGAAACGGCGGGGCCATGCGGAGGTACATTTTGTTCCTGAACGGATGGACGTGGCACCTGCTGTTCTGCAGCTAGTTGAAGCTGACGATATGATTCTGACTTTAGGTGCCGGGGATATTTTCTCTACTGCCGCAGATCTGCTCAAAGTGCTCAGAGAGCGAGATGAACTATGAAGCCGGATCGCTTCGGTGTACTAAGGGAAAGGCTAACCGAAACATTGGCCGGCCGGGTTCGTTTTGGTGTCAATCTTGCTCGGTATACTTCTTTTCGTATTGGAGGCCCTGCAGACATTCTTGTTGAACCCAATACGGTAGCGGAATTGCAAACCCTCCGCCGTCTGTTAGTGCAGGAGGACGTTCCATTCTTGTTACTGGGCGGAGGCACCAACGTATTGGTGAGTGACAAGGGGGTACGAGGTGTGGTCGTTCGGCTGGGTCGCGGCTTTAATTATGTTCGGTGGCCAGGGGCAGTGACCCCCTCCGATTATTCTAATGTACGAGTCGGGGCTCGGAGATCTTTGGGTCATTTCGTTAGGGAAACCTTCCGCCGCGGGTTGGGTGGCATCGAGTTTGCCGAGGGGATACCAGGCACAATCGGAGGCGGATTGCTGATGAATGCGGGCGCTTTTGGGGGCGAGCTGAGCCAGGTGATAGTGGGTATTTCTGGAGTGACCAATGAGGGAGATTATAAACGATGGGCCCGTAACCAGATATGCTTTAATTATCGAGAAACGGCATTTCCTGCGAAACTTATTGTCACGGAGGCGGAGTTTGGTCTTTCACCAAAAACTGTGGAGGAGGGAAAGCTGGGGATTGAAGACTTCCGCAAAAAAAGGAATCGGACGCAGCCACGAGGCTATCCAAATGCAGGGTCCGTTTTTAAGAACCCACCCGGCACTCACGCGGGAAAAATTATTGAAGCGTTGGGATGGAAGGGACGGACCGAGGGAGCTGCGCAAGTGTCGGGCCGGCACGCAAATTTTATCTTGAACATGGGTGGGGCTACAGCTAGTCAGGTCTGGAATTTGGTCAAAGAAATGCAAGACCACGTGTGGAAGACTCGGAAAATATGGTTGGAGCCGGAAATCCGACGGGTCGGAGAATGGTAGATTCAAATAAGGTCCCAAAGGTGGTTGGTGTTTTACATGGCGGATTCTCTGGTGAGCGCGAGATTTCTCAGCGGACAGGGCATGCAGTTCTCGAAGCCCTTGAGAAACGTGGGTACGAAGCAGTGTCTATACCCGTGGAGCGGGGAAATGCATGGATTTCTACGATTCAGAACGTCGACATCGTCTTTGTGGCCCTACACGGGAAATATGGAGAAGATGGGTCAGTACAGGGGATACTTGAAATGCTGGGGGTGCCCTATACAGGTTCTGGCGTTTTAGCCAGTGCCCTTGCTATGAATAAGCCGATGGCGAAACGTATCTGGCAAAGCCATCACCTCCCAACTCCTCGTTGGGAAATAATAGACGATAAAGAGAATCCTGGATTGGCGCATCTTTCGTATCCTGTGGTGGTCAAACCGATCGCGGAGGGGTCAAGTTTGGGAGTGAGTATAGTAGAACGCGGCGCGCAACTGACCGGGGCAGTGAAGGAGGCGTTACTCTACGATACGGCTTGTTTGGTAGAAGAATATATAGACGGAAAAGAGGTTACGATTGGTGTCCTTGGGAATGAGGCACTAGGAGCCATGGAGGTTGTCGCTAAAGGCGGGTTTCATTCATACGAGGTAAAATATACAGCGGGGCTCGAAGAATTTCTGATGCCCGCCCGGATTCCGGAGGAAACCTACAAACTCGCCGTGACATACGCATGGCGCGCGCACAGTACGTTAGGCTGCCGTGGTTACAGTCGGGTCGACACGCGGGTGGCCCCGGATGGACAGATTTATCTTATAGAGCTGAACTCGCTGCCTGGCTTGACGGAACTGAGTTATTTGCCGCGCATTGCGGCATACCGCGGTCTGAACTACGAAGACCTGATCGAGTCTATCCTGCTCGAGACCACTAATGCCAACGTTCGCCGAAACGGAGAGTGCAAGTGAACGACGTGAGAGGCTTTTTGGCGACGGGTGGACGAAACAGGCGCGTGCATCTGGAAGGCCAGGGCAGTACGGAATCGCAGTTTCGCTGGAGATTGCTTTCTATAATGTTTTTAGGGGGCCTTGTAGGAGTAGCGTTCGTTGTGGTGCAATACGCAAGCCGTCATGCGTATTTCTCCGCGACACAAATCTCTTATTCCATGGGTGGAAGTCTCCCACGTCACACCGTCGAGAAGTGGGGCGGAATAGGACCCGGCATGAACTTGATCGCGCTTGACGCAGAGAAGCTTGAGCGTCGTCTCGCTAGTCATCCATGGATCCGGTCTGCAGCGGTATCAAAAAGATTCCCTGGTGGAGTGCATATTGAAATAGAGGAGCGAAATCCCATCGCTTTCTTACGAACTGTGCCAAGTACGTATCTAGATGAAAGCGGCGAAAGTTTTGCGGCGCCGTTCGCCGCGACGCGAGATCTTCCGTATATCAGTGGTTTAGAAAGGGTCCCGCTATCCACGCAAACTGCACGAAATGTAATGGCGATGGCTGGGTCGTGCCTAGCTTCTATGAGCGAGTTAGGGATAAGTGTCTCTGAGGTTCACTGGAGTGCGCAGCTTGGCTACACTATTTTTCTAGCGGATCGTCGAGTAGTGGTACGTGCCGGACACAGTATAAATTCTTCGTTTTCCATGTTGAAGGAGGTTTTACGCGGTACGCCTCGTTCAGGGTTTGGAATAATATTGGATGCTCGTTTTGCCAATCAAATAGTAGAATCTTCTGGGTCGCTTGCCGGCGCGAAAAGCGGCGTGGACTTAACCCGTACGTTATAGGGGGGACGGCATGGAAAAAGGAGATTCACTCCTAGTTAGCGTGGATATAGGGACGTACAAAATCTCTGTATTGGTCGCAGAACCAGTACCGGAAGGTTTGAACGTTCTCGGCATTGGAAGTGCTCCGTCGGAGGGGGTACGTAAAGGCCTGATCACGAACATTGAGAAAGTAGTTCAATCGTTACAAAAGGCGGTAAAAGAAGCCGAAATGGCAGCTAGTTGCGAGATCCACAATGTCTTCGCCGCAGTGACGGGAGGACATATGGGAGGTCTGTCGAGTCAGGGCGTAGTCCGTGTGAAAGCCGGAGAGGTTTCGGTCGACGATGTGCAAGAGGCGGTGGCAGTTGCACAGGCGATTGCGCTTCCTCCTGAATGTGAGATTCTCCATGTTTTTCCGCAAGTGTTTCTAGTTGATGGACAGGACCGGGGTGATCAGCCGGTAGGCGCCACCGGGGTGAGGCTTGAAACGAATGTGCATGCGGTAAGCGTAGCATCAAATGCGCTCGAGGCACTGCAAAAGTGTTGTGAGCGTTCAGGGTTGTACTTGAATGGCGTCCACTATGCGGGATTGGCGTCGGCGGAATCTGTCCTTACCCCGGAAGAAAAAGAACTCGGAGTCGTACTACTCGATATTGGGGCGGGTACAACGAGTGTTGCTACTTTCTACCGCGGAGTTGTATACCACACCGCTGTTCTGCCAGTAGGTAGTGAGAATATAACGAACGACCTGGCGGCTGTTTTGGGCATCCCTATGGCTGAGGCAGAGAAACTGAAGCAGCGTTTCGGATGTGCTTTGATGAGTCTGATTGCCCCGGGAGAAATGATTGACATGCCGAGTATTGGAGACAGGGAGACCGCGCCAATTCCCCGGCGAAAAATGAGCGAAATCATAGAACCCCGCGTAGAAGAGATTTTCGAATTAGTCAGAGAGCAGCTTGAAGTTGAGGGGCTACTGGAAAACCTCGGTGCCGGCGCTGTTTTAACAGGGGGCGGGGCTATACTAGAAGGTATGCCAGACCTCGCGCAACGTGTCTTTCGTCTGACAGCGCGGCGTGGTATGCCACGTTATATGGGAGGCGTAGTGGATGATGTTAGTAGCCCGTCGTACGCGGCAAATGTTGGGCTCGTCTTAAGCAATATGAAGCAACATTCTGGGTTTCGGCCACTGGCAAAGATCCGGGGAGGGAGAAATTGGAATCGAGTGCGCGAACGTGTTGTCGAGTGGTTCAAAGACTTTTTTTAGTCTTTGACTGCTGGCCCAGGTAAAGTCTAAATAACGCTGAAGGAGGTGGACGATGATTGAGTTTGTGGAGAATGGAGGCAGTGGAGCGCAGATCCGTATTGTGGGAGTGGGTGGTGCAGGTGGAAACGCTATAAATACGATGATCAGCGGGGGATTGACGGGCGTAGATTTTATCGTGACTAACACCGACGCACAGGCGCTGCGGGTAAATTTGGCCCCGACCAAAGTTCAGCTTGGTAGTGAACTTACGAAGGGTCTGGGTGCAGGTGCTAACCCTGAAGTTGGGAAAAATGCCACGTTGGAAACGGAAGAGGAAATTCGGGACCACCTTGTCGGCGCGGATATGGTTTTCATAACGGCAGGAATGGGCGGAGGCACCGGAACGGGGGGCGCCCCTATTGTAGCGCGTATCGCCAAGGAAACTGCGGCGCTCACTGTTGGCGTCGTTACGAAGCCTTTTTTGTTTGAGGGAAAGCGACGTATGCGGCACGCGGATGAGGGTATCCGTGAACTCAAAGAAAATGTTGACACCTTGATATGTATCCCCAATCAAAGATTGTTGGCAGTTGCGAGCCGAAGCCAGCCTCTGCTGGAGGCCTTTCATAAAGCTGATGAAGTGTTATTGCAGGCGGTGCGGGGCATATCGGACTTGATAACAGTGAGTGGACTGATCAACCTTGATTTTGCAGATGTCCGAACAATCATGTCCGAAATGGGTATGGCTATCATGGGGGCAGCTTCGGCGACTGGTGAAAGTAGAGCGGAGGA
>CAZSWX010000011.1:0-16955 GCA_964610865.1 uncultured Enterobacteriaceae bacterium | reverse complement strand
TCGACAACGTAGTAGGCGCTCGAAAACTTCTTCACCGCCATTCATGCCCCCTTCTGTTACACTTTCCACCATTAAGCCTTTTACATTCCCATTTTTTCGCCGTGCAGCGCCCAGCTATCAGCTATCTTCGGCTCCTGCAAACGACTTTCGTCTGGCCGTTATTTAGTCTACGTAAGAACACTCTATGCCAGAGTTACCTGAAGTGGAAACGATAATTCGGAGGCTGCGCGCCGGCGAACCTATGGACGAGAGCAGCGAGGCATTCCCTACTCCGGTAGGACGTACGATCCGTAGCGCCTGGGGGAATTGGCCGAATTCTATTCGGCCGTCTATTAAATTTATTGCAAAGGACCTTCCTGGACATTGTATTCAATCCATCGATCGCCGTGGGAAATACATCGTTTTTCAACTATTTGCGGCCAAGCCCCATGCAGTACACTACTTGATCATCCATCTGAAGATGAGCGGGCGTTTAGAAGTCAGGAAAAAGGGCGAGCCTCGGCACAAACACGTCCACTTCTCCTGCCGGCTCGACAATGAATACTTTCTCGATTTCAACGATGCAAGGAAATTTGGTCGGGTCCATTACGTCAAAGACGCGGCTACAATTTTGCAACATCTTGGCCCGGAACCTCTGGCTCCTCAATTCACCCTCCGGGTTTTTCGCAAAATGATTGAAGGGAAGGCCGGGCGACTGAAGGGACTTTTGCTGGATCAAACTTTTGTTGCCGGACTTGGCAATATTTATACAGATGAAAGTCTCTGGCGTGCTAAAGTTCACCCATGCACACGTGCCAATCAGCTCACTCGCCAAGACGTAGCACGCCTTCACAAGGCTATCACAAATTCTTTACGAGCGGGCATCCGCCACAACGGCGCGGCAATCGATTGGGTTTATCCGGCAGGGGGTTATCAGCGATTTTTTCGCGTCTACGCGCGGACTGGCCGGGCATGTTCTCGCTGTGGGGCGTCCATAAGAAAGATTCTAGTGGGCCAACGCGGCACTCATTTCTGTCCCGTCTGTCAACCTTTTTAACTTTGCAGCAATTACTCAAAGCCGCGCGGTCAAATAAGCCCTGTACTTTTTAGCTCTACCACTCCTCACCGAAGGGGCGAACTTCCACGTTAAAAGACCATCCTGAACGGTCCTGATGCGATACATCATATGCTGTATCGGCGATGGCGGCTGGCTGGATAAAGAATTCGTCGCCTTTGTTTTTAAACATTTTACGCGTCCATTCGAGATCGATCACCGCATCAATCACGACGTACGCTACGTGCACACCGAGCGGCCCTAACGTCCGCGCCATGGATTCGCACAGGATCCTTTGCGCCGCCTTAGTCGGGGCAAAACCCGCAAATCGAGGCTTGCCCCGCAGAGCAGACGTGTTCCCGGACGCCAGAATGACCCC
This sequence comes from uncultured Enterobacteriaceae bacterium, assembly GCA_964610865.1. Taxonomy (GTDB): domain Bacteria; phylum Desulfobacterota; class Binatia; order Bin18; family Bin18; genus Bin18. The sequence goes on along the minus strand of CAZSWX010000011.1, from coordinate 15,543 downwards.
TTTTCCAGCCTCTACCATTTTCGGTGCCACCGCTCTCGCCAAATAGAGAAGCGCCATCGTGTTCACTTGAAAATTGTCGGCCAAAACTTCCGGTTCAATTTCAAGAAACGTGCCAAAGGCGCCACCGACCGCATTATGGATAAGAATTTCCGGAGCGGCCATTTCTGTACAGATCTGCGAAACAACACGGTTTACCTCCGACTCCTGCGAAACATCACATACGTAACCGTGAGAATTTGGAATTTCTTTCTCAAGAGCCGAGAGCCGCTCCTTCGTTCGGGCAAGCATCGCCACGCGATATCCGCCTTGCGCAAAACGGCGACTTAGTGCTGCGCCAGTACCAGGCCCAACACCCGTTATTAAACATACAGGTTCACTCATCTTGACACTCCTCCCTCGCCGTTACGTCTACTCCGGTTCCCTCTCATAAAGACTCCCGTCATCAACTCCCAATCGGTCCGGCAGCGCAATCGTATAGTACCGTAGTTGTCAAAGAACATCTCATGTTTTTCCTACTGAACCAGGGACTGCCACAAGGCCACTATGGCGAATGTTCCATACACCACCGACGCCACGCACATCATAAACACGTGAACGGCGCCCGGGCGGGCAGACACCGGAAGATGTCGTAAATTCATATAGAGCATCAGAGGCACGTACATCGCCATAGTTACGCCGCTAAGGAGCGCCGCGTTGAAAAGAAAGCCTAGGGCCGTCACATCATAGCGTTCAAAGAACCAGGTACTCACCGTTCCCGCCACCATAAAAACGATTGCAAACGGGACATAAAGACGAGACTGATCGATTCTTCTTCCGAAAGGTAATGTCGTACGCACAATGTAAGACCATACACGCGCATTACCATCTACACTCACAAGCTGGGTACTAAAAAGTGTGGCCATGCCGATGGCCAGAAATAGATAGTGTCCTGACCGGCCCATGGACTCCTCTAATATTCTGCTCATGTCCCACAGAATACGCCCTTCAGCAGGCACTAGGCCGATCGGGCGCAAGACACACAAAACCCCGAACATAAATAGAAACATCGTAAAAGTATTTAGTCCCCAGAAAAAAATGGTCTGATCAAGGCGTATCCAGCGGAACCAGTCTGCGAACGCCTTTTGATTTTCCGTCGTTTCGGGATAACGGTACCCGGTCGCCTCCTCCTCTTCTGATCTTCCTCGAAAAGGATTTACCAGATTCGGCATCCGCGCACCCATCCCAATATCCTTGTCGCGCAAGTAAAACGCGTACCAAAGGTTACCCGCCCCGCCGGCACCTGCAAACACGACCGCACCAAAGAATCGGCTGAAAGGGAAATCTTCAGACAACTCTATGTGACCGACGTTGATTAACCCTCGTCCCATCTCGGACAGGTGCTCCCACGACCCCACCTGAAACGCGACAAGGACCAATCCGCCTGTGATGAACACGACAAGACCAATAACGATACGCTCCATCGCTTGGTACATTACCTTGGGACCGAATAGCGTGACGGCTATAAGCAAGAACGTGATCCCGGTCCACACCCAATCGGCCCCAGGACCGTCCGGGCCGAAAAGGAGACCTTTCAGCGCGGCTCCCGAAACGCGGGCCCACCCGGGCAAGAATAGTCCCGCAAAGGTCAGAAATAAAAGTATATAAATAAACCCCATCCATACGCGCGCAAATCCAGTGTACGGGGCCTCCCCGGTAGCGATGGCCCAGCGTCCTATCTCAAGATTCACCCACAGCTGTATAAAGACGCCAAAAGCGGCAGCCCATAGCATACTGGCGCCAAATTTCGCCGTGATCCATGGCCATAACACCAACTCTCCTGCACCGATAGAAAGTCCAACCAGGACGGCGCCTGGCCCCGCGAGTTGCCAAAAGGTGCGCGTCCGCGGTGGCATGTCTGCCGTCTTGAGCGGTTGTATAGCTGCGGCCATCCTTCGTCTTCTCCTACCGTTTCGATACAAACGACTGAATAGTGTTTTTCGTTAGATACAGGGAAGAGACTGCTTCGTCTATTCCTGCACGTTCCCACAAATCTCATATGTCCGCACGATTCCGCACGAACAAGGTGTTGGCGTGGTCGATCGGTTCAGGATACATCATCTCACTATAGTCATATATGACATTCCATATAGAAGCGGATCGCCCCGAAGATCTAAGGAAGAAAATTTGGCCCAGTAAAGGACAGGGTTATGCGTTTTGGTACCTATTTTTTCTTACAAGCCCCTCCGGGCGTTTCTCACACCGACGTGGTACACGACGAGTTTGCGCAGATGGTTCTCTCAGAAGCGCTCGGCTACGACAGTGTATGGCTCACGGAACACCATTTTATCAATTACGGGATCTCCTCTAGCCCGCTTGGGCTAGCCGCCGCCGTCGCTGCGCGAACTAATCATATCGGGATCGGCTTAGCGGCTGTTATACTCCCGTTCCATGACCCGCTCCGCCTCGCGGAAGACATTGCGTTCGTCGACATTCTCAGTAACGGTCGACTCAGAGTGGGACTCGGGCGTGGGAATCGCCCTATTGAATTCTCGGGTTATCGTGTCATTCAAGAAGAAAACCGAGAACGCTTCTCCGAGACATTAGAGATCATGCTCCAAGCCTGGACTCGGGAAAAAGTATCCTACACAGGACACTTTTTTTCCATAACTAATATTCCGGTTATGCCCAAACCGTATCAGTCGCCCCATCCACCCCTATCCCTGGTCTGCGTAAGCCCAGAAACGATACAAATGGCCGCACACGGGGGATACTCCATGCTAAATTCCCTACTGTTCGGTCCATTCAATCAGATCGAACAAAGCAGAGATGTGTACGTCGCAGGTCTCAAAGCCAAAGGCACGCCCGACGCGGCCATATCAAAAGCGCTTCGTACCTGGGGAGTTTCGCGGCATATTTACGTCGCCCCGACGGACGCCGAGGCACTTAGCGAGGCCAAAGACGCGGAAATGTGGTATCAAAACTCGTTGGCTCAGTTCCTCGTCCCGGCGAATCTCGACATCGCCCCACCAAGTCTGCGTCCGCAGTTTGAAGCGCTGGCAAAACGTCTTGCCAGCATAACCTGGGAGCAGCTTGTACGAGAAACGGTAATGTTCGGTTCACCGGACCGTGTCGCAGACCAGGTCCGAGAGATGGAAGAGGCAGGTGTCGGCGAACTGCTATGCTGGATGAGCTTTGGCGGTCTCCCACGAGCAAAAGTCGAACGATCCATGCGATTGTTCGCTGAAAAGGTAATCCCCAGGTTCCGCTAAGAGTTATGACACACTACCCCCCAGACCGGAAGCCTCATGTCGTCGTAATAGGTGCGGGCATACTCGGCTGTAGCCTGGCGGCGCAGCTGGCGTCAAGATCCGTCCGCGTAACGCTTATAGACAACGCCGAGCCAGGCTCAGGTGCTACAGGGCATTCTTTCGCATGGTTAAATGCGACCGCGGGCAAAGGCCCAGACTATTATCAAGCATTCAACCGCCGGTCCCTGGATGCCTGGCCTCGATTTGAGCGCTTCCTCCGGACCAATATAGAACTACATTGGGGCGGTGAGTTGCGCTGGACGGCCACCTCCCAAGAGGACAACCAGTTGACTCAAGACTTCCAAACACAAAACCGGTCCGGCTATGACTACCGTCTGTTGACGCAGGAGCAATTCCACGCCCTCGAACCTGACATTCAAGCGCATGATTTTCGAAGTGCCGGATACAGCCCGACCGAGGGCACCGTTGAGCCGCTCCGAATCGTCCAGGCCTGTCTTCAAAGAATTCACGAAGGCGGCGGAACTTTGCTCGCGCACACTGAAGTTCTATCTTTCGATCGGCAAAAATACGAGACTCAGAAAGCCACTGTCCTTTCGATAGAAACTACGGAAGGCAATCTGGTAGCGGATACAGTGGTTATAGCTGCTGGGACTGGGTCGTCGGCACTTGGTAGACTATTTGACGTCGTCCTTCCACAGAAAGAAAGCCCGGGAGTAATTGTCGAAACGACACCGGTGAACCGACTGTTCCGAACGATCGACGTACTTAACACTCCCTTGATCAGCGACACCAATACAGGTCTCCATTTGCGCCAGTGGTCCGACGGAACCGTAATGATAGGAGAGGGGACGCAAGAGTATTACGCGACAGACAATTCGCTTGCACACGGTTTGGACCTACTTGATCGAGCTACCAGCCATCTGCCATCCCTTAGGTCTGCGCGTATTTCTAAGGTAACCCTTGGCCATCGTCCGATGCCTGCCGATGGTCTTCCGGTCCTCGGATTCTTCCCGACGATGCCCAGCTTGTATGTCACCCTAGCCCACAGCGGCATCACTCTCGCGCCAGTGATTTCCGAGTTGGCTGCCACCGAAATTCTCACAGGGATCCGGGTAAAGGAGTTACAACCCTATCGGCCCGAAAGGTTCTTGTCCCGTTAATCGTCAGTGACATGGGCATCACCAGTTTATGGACTACGTAATTTTTTTACCAGGATTCTATGGGTCCGAACTCGTCTTACCAAAAAGCAAGCGGCTTCTTTGGATCTCGGCCCGGGAGGCCGTAGTGGGGTCGAGAACCCTCGCCCGCACGGGACTTGGAGTGCCCGGCGCGGTAACACTCGCCACTGGCCATGTCCTTGAAAGAGTTCCTATAGTGTCCAATTTGCTTGGAATAGACGTATACGGAAAGTTTCTCACCGAACTCAGAAACCACCTTGCCCGTGCCCCCTCACGAGTGGAGTTGTTACTGTTCCCGTACGACTGGCGGCAGGATTATTCTGCTGCTGTGTCCGACTTTGCTGACTTAATTCAGACTATAAAGGAAAAGGATGCCCACCGTATTACCGTCATTGCCCACAGTATGGGTGGCTTAATTCTCAGCTACTATCTCCGGTACGGGAGACAGGAACCAGAGACGGCCGTCGAAAATTGGGAAGGAGCAGAATCCATCAATGCCGTAGTTCTCGCAAGCGTTCCCTACCAAGGTTCTCTTACAGCGCTTTACAACATGATGCATGGGGCTAAATTCGGACTGAATACCGCGTTGGTCAATGCCGATGCTTTTTGTACTTTTCCTTCGGTGTATCAACTCTTACCATCCTACAGTCCGGTTCTACTGAACGACCAACTCGAACCCATGTCTCAAGAGTTAACGGACCCGACCTTCTGGCAAAACCGTCACTGGGGATTTCTCCGCAAAAAGACCAACCGTTCAAAAGAACTGCTAGAATTTCGTCTTCGTTTCGTCACAGAGATGCTTGGGAAGGCCAGTGCTCTTATCGCCCGGCTCCACGCGCTCGTCAGGGCACCCGCCAGCGCACATCCTCGCCTGATGCACATATACTGCCGTTCCCACCCAACAATAGCGCGGACCGTTTTGATAGGCGACGGAGACAGTTCCGAGCTTGTGTTCGATAAGGCGTCGTTTCGGAGTCGTTTCCCGACAAACGCCTACGGACAACTGATATCCGACGGCGATCAGACCGTCACCGTGGCGTCTGCACAGCTGCCTGAACCATATCGGAGCCAATGTAGCCTTTCGACTGTCTTTGAATCAAAGGCCATACATTCTGAAGTATTTAATGATCTTTCCGTTCGCGCGCAAATTTTTGACTTCCTTGAGCCTGAGTAAATAGGATCACCGACAAAACTTGAGCGTAGACGGCGCCTCGCCTGGGGATCACATTCATTGTATAGGAGACCCACAGAGAGTTTCTCAAGGATAAGGAGGGAGAATCATGACGTTTGCTGTAATAGCCCGATGCCCCGTTACCGGTTCGATAGGTGCAGGTCTAGCCACATTTTCCGTCAACGCCGGACGCGTAAGCCCTGTCGTGAAAGGACTCTTGCCTACCTTTCATGACCATGGTGCGATCGTGCTCCCGCACTCATATGCAAACCCGCAACTCGCGTACGACACCTTTCAACTGCTAGAAAAAGGGTGCAGCCTCGCGCAGCTCAAAGAGAAACTTCCTCAGACCGACAAGTATTTCAGTTACCGTCAGTACAGCATCATCACTGCCAAGGGCGAACTCTGGGTCCACACAGGACAGGATGCGTTTGAACCTTATGCCGGACACCTAATAGACACGAGCTGGGCTGTTTCTGGAAATGCACTAGCAAGTGAGCGGACCGTAACAGGAATGGCCAATTCTATGCGAAAAAGCTCTGGCGCGTTAGGAGACCGCATCATCCAAGCACTCGAAGCCGGCCGCGATGCCGGGGGGCAAGGCGACGCGAAAACGGGAAAACATTGGCCCGAACTCTCCTGCGCTGTTTTTGTCGCTGACGGACAGAATCCCTACCCAGAAGTCGATCTCCGGGTCGATTATCATCCTCATGCAATCGCCCAGTTACGGCGCCTTTACGAATATTCTCTACCCCTCCGACATTACTACGAGGGCATGCAAAACCACCCCGACAAGTTTTGGGCATTTATCGAGGAGCGAGGTGTCTTAGATATGCCCCATTTTCATGCGGACGAGGTGGACATCGAACAGACTGACTAATGGCGCGCTCAAAGCGGAACGAGAAGACCAAAAAACAATGAGCCATAAGGCCGCCGTACCAAAACGTCCCCGGGCGTCAAGTTGCGATATGAATCACAGTGCGGTCGCCTCCGTGCCGGTGCTACTCACCCGCTCTATTTGACACGGAACAAAACGATGATACGGGCACCCGGTGAAAGGGTCCCGGTCTTTTGTATCCGTGTAGGCGTTCATATTGACCCCGGCTACATCTGAGCTGGATGCATCCCCTTCAGTGGGATAGATCATACCAAATCCGTTCGGCATCCAGACGTGCCCGTCTAACAATTTTTTATCCACGGCCGCCGGTAATACCACTTCTCCACGTCTCGTTTTGATCCTCACAACATCACCGTCAAGAATGCCGGCCCGTTGTGCGTCGCCCGGCGACAGGTTCAGTGCACAGTGCGGCCCCCTTCCCTTTCTCCACTTCGGGTCCCGCTGTATCGTGTTTGCCGTCCATCGCGTGCGCAGCCCTGAAGCAAGTACGAATGGATACTCTGTGTCCTCGGTCGGTTCGGTCATAATCGCGCGTTCCAATTCTGCGACCATAGCCTCCGGAAGGAGCCTCACTTTTCCGTCCTCGAACCCGATACGGTCGGTGAGATTTTTTCCAGTGTCAAGTTCGGCAACATTGATCCCTTCCGGGTGACGCAACAAGCGTCGGTATATCTCTACCCCGAGCTCAAACGCGTCCTTGCCTTCGAACTCATCACCCAGAATTCTAGTGACGGCCTCGGGGCGAACGACACCGTTCATCATGGCCTGGAACCACACACTGGACAACACCGGCGAATCTAACTCTGGCCCGAGGGTCCGATATGCCCAATATAACGGCGCAGAAAAGTTGTGTTCTTTCGCATGCATTTGCAATGCCTTCAGGTACTCCGATGCACCAGCGGGTTCAAACGCGTCCCGAGCGAGTTCAAACAGTCGCTCCGGTGGATCCGGGACCAAGCCCATTTCCTCCGCTAGTCGATTATAGATCTCCCCTTCAGGGAGCGCTTCACCCGGAGCCGGCACAATCGGCGGGCGCAATTGCGTCTGTACCCGCGGGTACCCCCGCGGAAAGCTGGCCATTTCCCACTTCTCGTACCCCGTCGGCGTCGGAAGAATATAATCAGCAACCAAAGCCGTTTCGGTCATCGTCGGCTCGATTACAACTAACAAATCCAACTGTTCACGCGCCTCGAGCCATCGCTTTGTATCAGGAAACGATAACAACGGATTCGACCCTTCCACTATCAGTGCACGGAGCCGCTCCGGGTGATCACACATGATTTCTTCGGGCACGAGTACTGGCGAGAAGATGCCGAGACGGATAAGCGCGGACACAGCATTGATTCCCGATGCTAACGCCTGTTCGGGTTCTTCATGACGGCGCTTATCTGGAGTAGGAGGATTAAAGTTTGAAGCGAACACGTTTCCCCCACGCCTACCCCAGTTACCGGTCAATGCTATAAGCAAATGGATTAGATAAGAATTCAAAGTCGAGAAAAGTGTCATCTCTACGCCGAGATCCCACAAGATTGAGGCGGTCTCAGCGGTCGCATACTCCTCCGCAGTGGTGATTATGTCTTCCGCCTCGATGCCACACCGACTCGCCATTACACCAACCTCAACCCCTTCTAAACTGGTCTTTAATTCCTCATACCCGACCGTCTTCTGCTCGACAAACTCCGCACTTCCGAGTTCATTTTCGATTATCACCTTCACCATCGCTAACAACAGATACACGTCGGTCCCCGGCCGGACCCGCAAGTGCCTGTCGGCCTGCCGAGTCGTCTCCGTGATCCGAGGATCCACCACAACCATTTTACGCTCTTGGTTTTTGGCAATGCTCTTCAGGGCGTCGGTCGGCTTGTGACCTCTGTTGCTAATGTGCGGATTCGTCCCCATCACAAGCATAAAATCGGATTGGTCATGATCGGGATGCAGCGCCGTCCCGGCGGAGCTGTCCAACATCCACTTTTCGACCAACCAATGCTGACTTTTCTCTTGCGCAAGAGAATTAAAGAAACGCCGCGACTTCAACAACGAAAGAAAGGTAACGCCATAAGGCGCATCCAGATGATTCGCCTGCCCGCCTATTCCGACCAAGCCAAACGCGCGGGGAGAATACTCCTCTATTGTTGCCGTTATCTTCGCACCGATCTCGCTAATCGCCGTGTCCCAGCTTACCTGTTCAAACCCGCCTTCTGGTTTACGCTTCAGGGGGTGGCTCAATCGCTGCGCATGATTGACATAGTGATCGATACTAAATCCCTTGTTACATATATAGCCATCGGTCACCGGACTACTGTCGTCAGCGCGAATGTTCTCAATATGTCCGTCGCGAACATCGACTCGTAAGCTGCAATTGTGACTACACAATACGCACACCGTCGTTTTGTCTTTCGCGTTCGTTTCTATAGGTTCCTTCGAGATGGAGGAATCGACATGAATAGCGCTCATTCTACTATCTCCTCGGCAACAAAGTTTGCTAACAGGCCCGCTTCCAGCGGAAGTTTACATGACGACAACACTGCGGGCGACCTCTCCCTTTTCCAATGCCGTCATCGCATCGTTCACTTCCTCCAGTCGGTAAGTCCTGGTGATCATTTCATCCAGCTTCAGTCTGCCTTGCATGTAATGGTCAACGAGTCTCGGCATATCGACGTGCGGACGTGCCGACCCATAGCCAGAGCCTTTGATAATTTTCTCCGTCATAAAACTTGCTATAGGAATAGACACATTGTCCCTTCTCGACCCTACACCCACGACCACCGTTGTACCCGCCTGTCGCGTGCACGCATAGGCCTGCTCGACCGTCTTTGAAAGGCCTATTACTTCGAAAGCGTAATCTGCGCCTCGGCCCTCGGTCAACTTCCGCACCGACCGGACAAGTTCGTCGCGCTCAGGATTGAGAGTATGTGTTGCGCCAAATTGTCTCGCATACTCGAGCTTGTTATCTAGCAGGTCCACACCGATGATAGTACTTGCCCCTGCTAACACGCACCCCTGAATCACATTAAGACCGACGCCACCACAGCCTACTACCACGACGCTACTGCCCGGCTCGACCGCCGCAGTATTAATAGCCGCACCAACGCCGGTCATGACACCACACCCGATTAGGCACACTTTCTCGAGTGGGACCGTTTCCGGAACCCGTATACACGCCTGTTCGGCCACAATCGCATATTCGGCAAAACTGGAAATGCCGGCCATATGGTGAAGATCCTTACCGTTCTTTTTTAATCTGCAGGTGCCATCGGTCATGCCCGCCTTCACCATGGTCTGAAACATGTTGACACACAGATTCGGTTTCCCGATTGCGCAATAAAAGCAGTGACCGCAATAGGGAGCAAGCGAAAGGACTACCGGGTCTCCAACGCTGACGAGGCCCACGTTAGGACCGACCGCTTCCACAACCCCGGCGCCTTCATGCCCAGGCACCATAGGCAGCGGACTCCGTATCACACCATGCACGATCGAGTAGTCGCTATGACACACGCCATTTGCCACTATACGGACCTTCACTTCACCGGTCTTCGGGTCATCCAATTCGACATCTTCAACCACCAAGGGCTTTCCAACCTCGTACAGTACAGCAGCTTTCATTTGTGCCTCCTTCGCATGCTTACCGTCTCTAGTCTCGCACTTTCATCTGAACCGGTCTAGCCATCGGATGCCACTGAACTCCATAAAACACTCGACTCTTGTATTTTGTCTGTGCTAGCTATTCAGTAACTAGCACAGACAATAGGAGCGTCTCCCATGCCCCAGAACTTTTTACAAAACCAAATTGCATTGCGAGATGAGTTTGAGGCACGACCTGTCGGCCACCACAGTCCAGAGCTACAGCGGTTGTTAAACCTACTGAGGGCGTCTCCATTTGAGAACAAATATGTGCTCGTCTGCACAAAGCCCCATGAAGAATGGACGCTCGGACAACTGAGCGGCAAACGGGGAACCCCCGTCAAGCTTCTAAGGGGCCAAGTGTTTCGGAATTGGGACGATGCCGAAAAAGAGATCTTCCGCCGCCGCTGGCGCGCCACGTTCCAAACCGATGTTATTCAAAAGGCAGAAAAGTGAAGATCACCGCGTATTCTGACAAAATTAGTGTCCTACCAGGTGAGACTCTACGTTTCATGGTGAATTGCGAGCTTCCCACGTACCACGCGCAACTGGTGCGTCTTGTCTGTGGCGACCTGAACCCTCAGGGTCCTGGAATCAAAGAAACCGCCATCAAAACCTCTATTGACGGGAACTACGCCGGACGCAAGCAGTCAATCGAGTCTGGGTCGTACGTATCAATTCCGAATAAAGGACCACTGGCGGAACTCGACAGCTTCTCTTTTAGTGCGATGATTTGGCCGACCACGCCAAGTGAAGGAACTCAATGTATCGCGTCAAAGTGGCAAGACAACCAGCAATCGGGGTTCGCCATTGTCATACACGATGGGGCCCTGACCCTTCAAATCGGCGATGGGAGTGGTCGGGTTGAAGTTTTTTCGACCGGGAAACCCTTACTCGCCCGGCAATGGTACTTTATAGCCGTATCATTCGAATCTAACACCGGGCGCATAACACTCCATCAAGAACCGCAAGTCGACTTCCCAACAATTAAGGACTCAGCGGCCGCCCGAAAAAAGTCCACCCTTTCCGGACTGGGGCAAACCCGCGCACCTTTAATGTTCGGGGCGGTCCGCACCGGAAAACGCAATCCCCGTCTCGATCACAAATACAATGGAAAAATTGATAGCCCCCGCCTGGTAGACAGGGCACTCGACCGGGAACGTCTTGAACACATCCGGCATGCTAAAACATTTTCCGATATTGGCACGTTCATTGGTGCTTGGGACTTTTCCGTAGGAATCGAAACTACCACCGTTACTGACATCGGCCCGCACCGCCTTGACGGCGAAACAGTCAATCTTCCCACGCGCGGCGTCACAGGCCACAATTGGACTGGCGCTAGCATGAATTGGCGCGACGTCCCAGCGCAGTATGGCGCCATCCACTTTCACGAGGACGATTTGTACGACGCCAAATGGAAGGTAGACTTCGAGCTTACAATTCCAAAACAATTGAAGAGCGGACTCTATGCAGTGAGACTCCGGTCGGAGGATCAGGAAGAATACGTTCCATTCGCGGTACGGCCTCGCAAGGGGAAGGAAAACAAGCTTGCCTTTCTGCTACCGACCGCCAGTTATATGGCGTATGCCAACGACCGCATGACGACCAACGCGGCGATGCTAGAAGTATTGGCTGGACGTCTCCTTCCATTTGACAAATACAGTCTATTTCTTAGTGGGCACCGAGAATATGGTCTCTCGTGTTACGATACCCATTCCGACGGCTCCGGGGTGTGTTACACCTCACGCCTCCGGCCTATCCTTAATATGAGGCCCAAACATATGCACTCATTAGGCGGAAAGGGCTCATCACTCTGGCAATTTAATGCCGACACCCACATTACGGATTGGCTCGAGTCGACGGGCCAGGAGTTCGATGTCATTACTGATGAGGATCTCCACAGTGAAGGACTCAGCTTGCTAGAACCCTACCGAGCAATCATAACCAGTACCCACCCAGAATATCATTCACTGCAAATGTGGGATGCAATGCGTGCGTATCAGAATCAGGGAGGTCGACTTTTATATATGGGCGCCAATGGATGGTACTGGAAGGTCGCTTTTCATCCGGAACTCCCTGGCGTAATGGAAGTTCGCAGGAACGAAGGCGGTATCCGAACCTGGGCAGCCCAGCCTGGAGATTATTATCATAGTTTTACTGGCGAATATGGAGGCCTATGGCGCAATCAGGGCCGAGCGCCACAACAGATCCTGGGTACCGGTTTCACAGCCCAAGGTTTCGACATCTCGGCCCCGTACGAACGTCTGCCCGACAGCTTCAATGCAAGGGCACAGTTTATTTTTGATGGGGTTAAAAAGGACGAACTTATAGGAGATTTTGGATTGATCGGAGACGGGGCCGCTGGACTCGAGTTGGACCGTGCCGACCCTGCATTGGGCACACCGCCACACGCTCTCGTTTTGGCCACATCCCAGGGACGTCATACTGATCTTTATCTTGTAGTCCCGGAAGAATTACTCGCGACGGTCCCAGGACTCGGTGGTACAGAAAACGCGCTCGTGCGTGCGGATATGGTTTTTTATGAAACGCCCAACGGCGGCGCGGTGTGGTCGAGTGGGTCGATCGCCTGGTCGGGAAGCCTTTCCCATAACGGATACGACAATAACGTTGCCCGGATCACTGGAAATATTCTAAAACGGTTCCTAGACCCTAAACCGTTGGTCAAATAACGACTTCGGTCACTGGCAAATCGAGGAGAGAAGATTATGACGGAGAACACTGCCAATACAAATATCGAGAACCCCATGCAAACACCTGACGCCAGAATTCCCGTCGTCAATCTCGCCCCGTTCCTATCCGGAGAACCGGGCGCATTGACGATTACAGCAGATACGATTCGAATGGCACTCGAAAGCACCGGGTTTTTCTACATCACCAATCACGGCATTTCACGGACGGTCCGCGAACGTTTGTTGCAGGAAACTATCAATTTTTATAGGTTGTCGCAGCCGGAAAAAGATGCCCTAAAAATCAATGAGGAAGGAAACGGTTATGTTCCAAACCGTGGAGAACTGCCCAAAACCTCAGACTATTACACCGGGACTCGCAAACCTGACGTCAGCGAATGTTATCTGGTCCAGAGAGATTGGGGTGAGGGCCATCTTCCCGTGCAAAACCAATGGCCAAGTGGAATGCGGTCGTTTGAGGAGGCAGTCCAGGAGTTCTTTGACGCCGCAGAGGATTTATGCTTGCGGATGCTTCCCCTGTATGCCGCAGCTTTGGGTCTTTCGTCACATTTCTTCGACGCAAAATTTCGCCGCCACAAGGGACTGAATATGCTCCGCGTGGCTCGGATGCCCCCCGAAAAATTGGGAGATGATGAATACAACATCGGTCCACACACGGACAGTTCCTTTTTTACGCTTCTGGCTACTTCCGAACAACCCGGCCTTGAAATATTGCTCGAACGAACTGGCTGGACAAAAATGCCGTTGATACCCGATGCATTTGTGGTCAACTCGGGCGATATGCTCACCCGATGGTCGAATGGTCGAGTTCGTTCCACTCCCCATCGAGTGATCAACTCATCGGGCCAATATAGATATTCTGTTCCCTTCTTCCTGCATCCGGAACCCGATGCCATCATCGAGTGCCTCCCCAGCTGCCACAATGGCGCAAATCCGCCGCGTGAGGCCCCCATTAGCAGCGCGGCTTATCTCAAATGGTTCATGGAGCAAAATTTTGCTCTTGGTGAACAAGTCTACGACGAACTAGGGCAGCAGGTGCTAGGCTCTGGCCCGGATTAGACGTTTGTCTCCATTTCCGCCAACATTTTTAACACTTGATCTCTTTTTAGAGTGTGCAAGGGGGCAGAGCGCAGGTCTCGGAAGCAACGCTCCAGCGCATTCCCTTTGACGTAGGAAAGGCCACCTCCGACCCTCGTAGCGAGGTCGCCCACGTGCAGCATATTTTCGGCTGTGTATGTTCGGACCATCTCGGCCGTGGGCATCAGACGGTCACCGAATGGCCGTTTTTCGCCTATATCCTTCGCCGTAGTGTAAATCAGGGCCCTACAAGCCTCCAGTCTATTATACATTTCCCCTATCGCAAACTGGTTCCAGGGGAGGTCAGCAACCCGACCTTCCCCTCCCTGGACATGTCGCGTACGCGCATAATCCTTCGCCATATTGTACATCGCCTGACCTATCCCTAAATAACAGGCAGAAAACGACAGGCAGTACCAATGTCCCACAGTTGCAAATTCTTCGAAGAGTCGCCCCTCTTCCCCAATTCTCTGGTCCTCTCGAGCAAAAACATCGGTCATAATAATTGTATGGCTGCCTGTTCCCCTCATTCCCATCCCGTCCCACGTTTCTTCGACCTTCAAGCCTTTCGCGCCCCTATCAAGAAGAAAGGCACACCCTCCAGAATCATGACCTCTGTAATCGGTTAGGAGCGTGCTCACCCCAAAATGATTAACCGCAGGCGCTAACGTGGCAAACACCTTAGTCCCGTTTAACACATACCCGTCCTTCACTTTTCTTGCCGTCGATAATGGTGAAAGAATTGATCGTGCCCCCCCGCCTTCGGTATAAAACGCATTTAAAAGATTCTGTCCTGCGCCCACCGGGCGGAGGTACGTCTCACGTTGTGCCTCGGTCATGAACGGTGAATAGAAGGCAACGGAGTTACAGTGCATGTTAATAGCAAATGCCGTTGCCGCACAGCCTTGCACTAACTGCTCTTGGGCCAATACAAAAGTCAGCGGGCTAACATCCCACCCGCCAAATTCTTTGGGTGTTGTCATTGTCGTGTAACCGCATGCTTTCAGTCTGGCTATGTTTTCGTGCGGAAACGTGCCTGATCGATCGTGATCTTCAGCCCGCATCTGGAACTCGCTGGCGAGGGTCTGCGCTAAGTCAATAATACGCTTCTGCTCCAGAGTCAGGTCCAAGAACATACACTCTCCTTAATTATGCATCTCAGTGTTGGGCCATAGGACCCTGCTCTAATATAAGGTGAATTTTTCAGGAAAACGAACTTCAGTGGAACGTTGAGCCCTCCCAATCTATACTGTGGTTCTCTGCCGCCAGTTCTCCAACCCGGACTTTCCATCCACGAAACCGTTCCCGTCAGCCGACCCGCTCAGAAAACTTTATAACCCTGCATATAATCGAGCTCGATCAATTGAGTCGCTGGCGCGGTTTTGGCCATTTCCTCCTGGATCGGCACTACATCTATCTCTGCGGAAAACCCAGGGAGCCAGTCATCGTGATGACACAAGATGACGCGGCCCGGTTGCAAAAGGGCGGCCTGCTTGGCAACAAATTCTGCTAGCGAGCCCTGAATCGGTTCGCCATCGATATTGCCGCGGCCTGCCGCAGCAAGAATAGCGACATCTGGGCGTAGCCCTGTCAAAATGTCTTTCCAGTGGCCGGAAGTATCCTGATACAAAAGGGTCCCATT
>CAZSWX010000010.1:0-17053 GCA_964610865.1 uncultured Enterobacteriaceae bacterium | reverse complement strand
GGCCCTGGCGCATCGCCAGCAGTACCCGCGCAAGGACCTGAAAATGATGCGTTGGCTGGCCGCGTTCTAGACGCCGAAGGTGTCGCGCGATCTGTAGTCGAAGCTATTAAAATGGACCGTCTGTATATTCTGCCACACGAGGAAAGCCGAGACGCAATCCGTCGTCGTTTCGGGAGAATTGATCAGGCGTTCGGAGATTTTCCACGGGGTTGAGTTTTGCGTGGGACTGAATGAGATAGGTGCCTAGCTCGTAGGCGGGACAAGGAAGCTGTTGATGCTCTGGCTAGACTGTCATCTTTGGAGCGGGTCTGGCCCTCTAGAGCATCAAGCACTTTAGGGTCACGTTGACCGATTTGGCCACAAATAATAGCAGCGTGCCTGCGGACCTTGATTTGAGCGTCGCTGACCATAACAGTCGCGACTTTTGAACGAATCGAAGAGGTGGTTAGTGAGAGACTTCCAATGCAGGACAGACTAGCCATTCGTACCATTTCGTCCGTGTCATTAAGACATATCATGTATGATTCGATGGCCGCACTTTCCCGTGTGTCCAAGTCACGTAAGCAATAGAGAGACATACGACGTTGCACGGAATTCCCTTCGGCTGTGAGGCATATCATGTGAGAAACTACGTCTTTATGGTGATGTTTCGCCAGTTCGAGAATGGCAGCTGCAGCTGCCCATCTGAGATCACTCTCCTGGTGTCCGAGATTCTCAATCAATACTGGGAGCGGCAACGGTCGTTTTAGAGGTATGCGGGACAGGGCGAATGCGGCGGTCCACCGCACACGGGTGTCCTTGTCTTTTAACCGTCTCGTTAGTCCATCAACGACTTCTGGGTTAGTTGGTCCTAGCTCTACCAAGATGTCGCAAACTTCCCTTTGTATTTTCTTCGAAGTATTTCCGAGCTGGACGAAGAGCTCGCGCAACATTTCTGTCCGCAGGAAGGGTTCGCACCTGTCTGAGCGCAGCGCTTGTAACGTGTCCCGACGAACCGAACTTCCAGTCTCGAGTAGTTTGTAATGCGCTGGTCCTGTGATGGGGTTCTTTTCGTTGTTTTTCATTTAGCGGGCTCGTGACGTCGTGTACCGCGAAGTATAAGTTCAGGCAATCGATCCAATTTGCCGGCACCAATCAAATAGTGATTAGGCGGAAGGTAGGCGTTGCGGACAGTTTCTCCTATTGCTTCGATCTCGAGAGGACAATCTTTCAGATTTGTTTCCAGGAGGTGAAGGCCTTCGGGATCAGCGATTATATCGCCGGAAAATGAAATGTCGCGTATTGTGTTTTCCGAGGTGAGGGAAAATTGCACCTCAAGCTCCCCTAGTACTGTGCGCATTGTGGCCGAGTGAGAGGAGTCCGTGTGCGGAAGCGGCGGCCGGCAACCGACACTTTTTTGTAACATTTGTTTGTGTCGCGGTGGAATACCTAGGTAGTCGTCCGTCTGCCCGAGACAATCTAATCCATATTCCTTCTGGAATCCAATCGTAAGTAGTTTGACAACGTCATCTAGTGAAAATGGCTGGCCCCTTTCTTCTTCTAGAGTTGTCGTTTGACCGGCTAGAAAGATGTTAGAATGAACCGATCCTTCCGGGTCAATGACCTCGAGGAAACGCGATAGAGCACTCATATCTCTGCTCAGAAACAGCCCTCCCTCGCACAGGAGTACGCCCGTATCGTCGGTGACGAACGACAACCAGCCGACCGGGCGTCGGCCAATGGTCAAAAAATCTAGCCCAGGGTAGAATGCTTCATAGCGCAAGGCCTTTAATCCTTGTAAGAAGGGTCGAACGTAACGATTCAATATCTGAAAAGGCGCAATGCGCTGCGGATCGTTGGAAAGAAGAAATGACTGATGGGGCAATATTAAAGAGAACTGTACGAACCCTTGCCCGCTCGGAAAGACCCTCCCTCCAGTTTGACGCATGACTAACATAACACCTCGCCGCGTATTATTCGGGGGTAAAGGCATTCTATGGAAGCGTCCCATCAGGACTACGTCATCTGGGTACGTGTATACGCGCAGAATCGGTGTTCGAGAAGATTTTGCACCGCTCATGAAATCAAGATCTGCAGCGATACTCTGTGCAGGGGATATCCATTTATCAAGGAAGAATTTTATTTTCGGCCTGTCCATTCGCGCGGATAATAGAAGACTCAAAGCCACGGGGCAACGGTCTCTGCTATTTTCCAATGGGCTCTCGTTGCCTTACCCCCTATTGATCGGATAACATCTTTCCTGTGGAAGATCTTTGGGAGAGAGCTCAAGAAATCCTAGCAGCTGGCAAACCGTTTGTGCTGGCGACCATTATACGCACACGTGGGTCCGTGCCTCGTGAGGTAGGGGCTAAAATGGTGGTACCGGGTGAAGGCCAGCCGTTCGGAACCATTGGCGGCGGTTGTGGAGAAGGGGAAGTTCTGCGTCGAGCATACCCGGTACTGGAGGAATTGCTCGCCCCACGTATCGTAGAAGTGGATTTGACGGGGGACTTCGATCAGGACGAGATACAAGTGTGCGGTGGAACGATGGATGTCGCGCTCGATTTGTGGCGTCCGGGCGAGCATTTAGAATTAGCCCGCGATTTGGCGGAGAGCGTGCGGGACCGCCGTCCTGGCGCGCTGTTTACCGCCCTAGATAGGGTAGATGATTTGGAACCAGGGACGAAAAGCTGTTTGTTCTTTGAAAACGAAAGTGAAGGGGCTATGTCGATGAGACCTCGGGTACCGGTTACAGAGGCAGCTGCGCGCGCGCTTGCTTCGTCCGTTTCCCAGGGAAAAACAGGATTGTTTGCCGTTTCTCCTGAAGGTGAAATCCACGAAGATTCTCTCGCGCGTAAAGAGGCCTGGCCCCGAGTATTCGTTGACGTGCAGAGGGGCGTGGAGACCTTAATTATTGCGGGGGCGGGTCATATCGCACAACCGCTTTGTAAAATCGCCTCGATGCTGGGCTTTCATACTATCGTGGTGGATGACCGCTGGGCATTTGCGAATCGAGAACGATTTCCTGACGCAAACGAAATCCGGGTAGGACCATTCGACGCGGTATTAGATAGTTTGACAATCGACGAACAGACATTCGTTGTCGTTGTCACCAGAGGGCATGTATGGGACGAAAGCTCAGTAAAGTCTGCGTTGAAGGGTTCTCCTGCATATGTGGGGATGATCGGTAGCCGTAGACGATCCAAGAGGACGCTAGAGCGTCTA
This sequence comes from uncultured Enterobacteriaceae bacterium, assembly GCA_964610865.1. GTDB lineage: Bacteria > Desulfobacterota > Binatia > Bin18 > Bin18 > Bin18. The sequence goes on along the minus strand of CAZSWX010000010.1, from coordinate 13,849 downwards.
GTTGAGCAAGGTTACAGCGCCGAGGCTGTCTCGCGTGTTCATACACCGTTGGGTCTTGACATAGGTGCTGAGACGCCCGCCGAGATTGCAATCTCGATCATCGCTGAAATTATTCGCTCGCGCCGTTCCGGGCCGGAGCAGACTCTCTCTCTCGCAGCCAAAGTTCGGCCAGATGGGCCACTAAAATTTGATCGTTGACACGAATAGACCATTCGATTCAAACCATTATGATTTCTGGCATCGTCCTTGCCGCCGGCCAATCTCGGCGAATGGGTGTTCCGAAGGCGCTACTTCCCTACAAGGGGAAGACTTTTATTGACAACATTTGTGGCGTGTTCCTCGCCGGTGGAGTCGGCGAACTGGTAGTTGTTGTGGGTGGTCATCAACATGAAGAGCGAATACGAGCAGCGGTACCGAAAGACCCTGCAATACGGGTAGTAACGAACCATAGGTACGAAATGGGCCAGTTATCTTCGCTCGTAGTGGGGTTAAAAACGCTTTCCTCGGCGAGCGAAGCGGCGTTAGTGAATTTAGTTGATCATCCGCTAGTCAAAATCGCGACAGTTAAAGCAGTTGTATCGTCATTCCGAAAAAAAGCGCACAACCCCATAGTTGTAGCATGCTATAAGGGACGGCGGGGCCACCCTGTGTTGTTTGCCCAATCTATTTACGACGAGTTGATGAATGCGCCGCAGAACCAGGGCGCGAAGGCGGTTGTTCGAAAGACACCGTCGCGTGTGACTGAAATTACGCTGACGGATCCCGGCATTCGGGCGGATATCGATACCCCCGGCGAGTTCAAAAAATGGGTAGGACCGCCTGATGTCGGCTAAATGTCGTTCATGGTCTTCTTTTTCGCCAACCCTTGCACTCTCGGCGTGTTTTATATAGCAATCTAGTAGCCTCGAAATGAGGCGGGAGACTTTGAGTCTCATTCAGAATGGATATAAGGAGGCGATCTTGCACGAACTCAATTACGAAGCCCCGACTTCCCTTGACCAGGCCATAAATGCATTGGCGGCGGCGGGGGATAATGGGCGGATGCTTGCCGGCGGCACGGATCTGATTATTCAGATGCGTGCAGGAGTTAAACAACCAGGGCAGGTGATAGATGCAAAAAAAATCCCTGAATTACAGGTACTTTCCTTCGATGCGAAAAATGGGCTGCGTTTGGGGGCAGCACTCGCCTGTTGTAAGGTGATCGAGGACGGCGCCATACAAGAAAAGTACCCTGGTTTGGTAGAAGCTGCTGGCCTCATCGGATCGGACCAGGTGCTCGCGAGGGCGTCCGTCGGTGGCAATCTTTGCAATGGGTCTCCGGCAGCAGACACTACGCCCGCGCTGATCGCTTTGGGTGCGATGTGCCATATAGCCGGGCCTAATGGCTCGAAGGACGTTCCAGTAGACGAGTTTGTTACTGGACCAGGCCAGACGGTCCTGCAGGCAAACGAAATCTTGGTTGAATTCCGGATACCTGCTCCGGAGGGCAATACGGCAGATTGCTACCAGAGATTTATACCTCGCAACGAGATGGACATAGCCGTTGTTGGTGTCGGCTCGTGTATCACGTTGGACGGCGAGACGTGCACTGCGGCACGTATAGGTCTTGGAGCTGTGGCCGCAACTCCCCTCTACGCAAAAGATGCTGCTCAGTCGTTGGTTGGTAAAGCCCTAGATGACGCCTCGATAGAGAACGCCGCGGCGTTAGCGCAGGAAATGGCAACGCCTATCAGTGACATGCGGGGGACCGCGGAGCATCGGACACACTTGGTCGGGGTTTTGACACGCCGAACTTTGCGTGAGGCGGCCGAGCGGGCCCGTGCTCGTTAGTGTTAACTAAGAGATTTTTTTGGAAGGCAGGGTATTCATGAAGAAGGTGCATGTACAAACTACGATAAACGGCGAAGAGACGGAGTTCCTGTGCGAGCCACGCCAAAGCTTACTTGAAGTGTTGCGTGATGAAGTTGGTCTCACGGGAACGAAAGAAGGATGTCTGACTGGTGATTGTGGTGCTTGCAGTGTGATAATGGATGGGAGATCCATCGATTCTTGTTTGGTTCTTGGCGTCGAGGCAGAAGGCAAAGAGGTTGCAACCGTCGAGGGCCTCGCCGATGGTGACACACTCCATCCCTTACAGAAGAAGTTTTTAGAGCACGCGGCTTTACAATGCGGGATCTGCACGCCGGGGTTTCTTGTTACATCTAAAGCGCTGTTGGATCGGAATCCGAACCCGACCGAGCATGAGATCCGGTATGCGCTTGCCGGTAACCTGTGTCGTTGTACCGGTTATGACAAAATAGTGAAGGCGGTGCAGGATGCTGCCGCTGAAATGCGAGGGAGGTAACTATGGCGAGCCAGCAAGAAACGAAGTTTAAGGTGATCGGGACCCGGCCGATTCGGCATGACGGAGCAGACAAAGTTACCGGCCGTGCACAATATGGTGCGGATATAAATCTGGCAGGACTGTTACATGGTAAGGTTCTGCGAAGTCCGCATGCCCACGCAAAAATAAAGTCTATCGACACGTCGGCGGCCAAAGCCGTCCCGGGCGTGAAGGCTGTCCTAACAGCTGAAGATTTCCCCGAAATTGGGCCAGGTATGGCGGCGATGGGAGAATTGCCGGTAAATCCTCAACATTTGTCGCTGAATTGTATAGCACGGGACAAAGTGTTGTACGATGGCCATGTAGTTGCGGCTGTCGCCGCCACTAGCGCGCATATCGCCGAGGAAGCAACGAAGCTGATCAATGTAGAATATGAAGTGTTGCCGCACGTACAGAGTGTGGTTGCCGCTATGGATGATAAGGCCCCCATTCTCATTGGAGGATTGGGCAAGGATGAAGATGGCAACGCGACCGACACAAACGTCGCTAACCATATCAAGTTTGAACGTGGAGACCTCGCGGCGGGTTTTGATGCGGCGGAGGTGGTTGTCGAACGGGAATTCGATACATCCATGGTGCACCAAGGGTATATAGAGCCTCATAATGCCGTGGCCCAGTTTAGCTCTGATGGACAGAGTACTATTTGGGTCAGCACCCAGGGGGCATTCACTGCGAGAGATCAAACAGCATTCGTCTTGGACATGTCTCCGAGTAAAATAAAGGTAATACCGGCGGAGATCGGTGGCGGATTCGGCGGAAAAATACCGATTTATTATGAGCCCATCTCTTTGTGGCTATCAAAACACACCGGAAAACCGGTTAAGATGGTGATGAGTCGTGCCGATGTTCTCAAAGCTACTGGGCCTACCCCTGGTAGTCATATAAAAGTCAAAATGGGGGCAGATAAAGACGGGAAAATCACTGCTGCCCAGGTCTGGATGGCGTACGAAGCGGGTGGTTTTCCTGGTTCACCAGTAGGCGCCGGCTGCATGACGGTTATAGCCCCCTACAACATCGATAATTTGCAGATCGACGGGTACGATGTGCTCGTGAACAAACCGAAGACAGCGGCGTATAGAGCCCCGGGAGCAACAAATGCTGCCATGGGATCGGAAACGGTAATAGACGAATTGGCGGCTAAGCTTGGAATCGATCCACTCGAGTTCCGCCGTATTAATGGTGCCAAGGAAGGGACAGCACAACCGGCTGGTCCAAAGTTTGGTCAGATCGGATTTCTTGAGACGCTAGAGGCTACTAAGACAAGTCCTCACTTCAAGTCTAAATTGCCTACAATGGATGGCCGAAAGGTTGGACGAGGCCTTGCTTCCGGGTTTTGGTTTAACGCGGGTTTTCAATCAAGTGCGACCGTTGCAATCAACAGTGACGGGACAGCTAATGTTGTTACTGGGTCAACGGATATAGGCGGGACTCGCACTTCCTGCGCTATGATTGCCGCGGAAGTGCTTGGGCTGACGGCTGAAGCAGTTCATCCTGTTGTAGCCGATACGGAATCCATTGGCCACACGGACATGACTGGTGGTAGCCGGGTGACATTTGCGACGGGCACAGCTGTCTTCGATGCAGCCCACGATGTGCTGAAGCAACTGAAAGAACGCGCCGCTAAATCGTGGAAAGTTGACGTTGACAAGGTGACGTTCCAAGATGGTGTCTTCACATGTACGGCCGAAGGCGATGATGCAAAGGGTAACGAACCGATGACCCTCAAAGAGTTAGCCGGCAAACTTCCGCGTACGGGTGGCCCCGTGACCGGTCGAGCCTCGGTGAATCCGCGTGGAGTAGGCCCGGGCTTTGCTACGCATCTCGTGGATGTAGCGGTAGACGAAGAGACCGGAAAAGTCGATGTTCTCCGGTACACGGCCGTTCAAGATGTCGGAAAGGCTATCCATCCCAGTTATGTCGAAGGACAAATGCAGGGCGGGGTTGCCCAAGGCGTCGGCTGGGCCCTTAACGAAGAGTATGTGTACGGCGAAGACGGTCGGATGCAGAATGCCGGGTTTCTCGACTATCGAATGCCGACGTGTCTTGATTTGCCTATGATCGAGACGGTACTAGTAGAAGTTCCGAATCCGGGTCATCCGGTAGGAGTACGGGGCGTAGGAGAAGTTCCTATAGTCCCACCCCCAGCGGCAATCGCAAATGCAATCGCAAACGCTACGGGCGTGCGAATGTTGGAGCTTCCAATGTCTCCGGCTCGGGTAACCAAGGCAATCGCGAGCAAATAACGACTAGATAGTGTGGGTGCGGACTGACTGACGCTGCGCCCACACTAGTAGCCCAATGGTTACTGTTTACATCCCATCACTTCTTCGCAAGATAACCGGGGGCCAGGACAGAACGAATGCGTCCGGCTCGACGCTCGGAGAAATCATACAAGATTTAGATAGACAATTTCCGGGGTTCCGCGACCGAATAGTGGAAGACGGTGATTTGGTGGGCTCGGTTGCCGTATCAATAAACGGTGAGATAGGTACTGATGGGTTAATCGAGCGTATTCCCGAAAACGCAGAGGTCCACTTCGTACCGGCGATAGGTGGGGGTTAGCGTGTTCAGAGTTATGGCGCCGGACCGTCGCAGGCGGATTTCAGCTCGGAACCTTTCGCAACCGTGGAGATCGGGAGGCAAAAGTGGCGTCGCAAAGCGAACACGAATTCAAAATAATAGGAACGAGACCGATACGGCACGATGGCATTGACAAGGTCACTGGCCGTGCCCAGTACGGGGCGGACATTCAGTTACCAGGGATGCTCCATGGGAAAGTATTGAGAAGCCCTCATCCCCATGCGCGGGTCAAATCAATCGATGTTACGCTCGCGAAGAAATTAACGGGCGTGAAGGCGGTCATTACCGGTTCGGATTTACCCGATATCGGACCCGGCATGCTGCAGATCGGTGAGAATTTTGTAAATCCGCGACACCTCGCCACAAATGTAATGGCCAGGGGTAAAGTTTTCTACGATGGACATGCGGTCGCGGCTGTCGCGGCTACAAACCCACACATCGCAGAGGAAGCGGTCAAGCTTATTAAGGTCGAGTACGAGGTCTTACCGTTCGTCCAGAGCGTTTTGGACGCGATGCGATCCGATTCAGTCGTGTTGCATGAAGACTTGCGCACCGCTGGAGTTGAAGAGGGCGGAGAAAAACAAACCAACATTGCTAACCATATACAGTTTGCTCGGGGAGACGTGGCAGCTGGGTTTTTGGCTGCGGAGGTTGTTATAGAGCGAAGTTTCGATACCACGATGGTTCACCAAGGTTACATCGAACCTCACAACGCGGTGGCTCAATATAATCAAGATGGGAAAGGCACGGTATGGGTAAGCACGCAGGGGCCGTTCGCGGTCAGGGAGCTGTGTGGCAAGATGCTGGGTATCGAATCAGGTAATATCAAGGTTGTACCTGCCGAAATCGGAGGGGGCTTTGGCGGCAAGACCACGGTATATTTGGAACCGCTCGCGCTATTAATGTCGAAGATGACAGGTAGGCCAGTAAAGATGGTAATGTCTCGCAGTGAAGTCTTACGCGCCACCGGCCCGACGCCAGGGTCTCATATACAGGCGAAGATAGGTGCCGATAGTTCGGGCAAGATTACGGCCGCACAATTGGAGCTAGCCTTTGAAGCTGGAGCTTTTCCAGGTTCGCCTGTCGCCGCGGGATGTATGACAGTGCTTGCCCCCTATGATCTAGAGAATTTTAAGATTGACGGTTATGATGTTGTTCTAAATAAGCCCAAGACGTGCGCGTACAGAGCGCCGGGTGCGACGAACCCGGCGCTTGCGGCAGAGACGCTTATCGACGAAATAGCTGAAAAACTGAGTCTGGATCCACTGGATGTCCGGCGCGTTAATGGTGCTAAGGAAGGGACTTCCCAGCCCGCAGGACCCCAATTTAAGCGCATCGGTTACTTAGAGACGGTTGACGCTGTTGCGAATAGTGATCATTACCTCTCGCCGCTTCCTAAAAGTGAGAAGAGCAAACTCCGTGGCCGCGGTGTTGCGACGGGGTTTTGGTTCAATGCCGCTTTTCAATCTAGCGCGACTGTGAGCATCAATACTGATGGTACGGCTAACGTTGTGACGGGCTCGCCCGATATTGGTGGCAGCCGGGCGTCTTGCGCTATGATCGCAGCGGAAGTGCTTGGTTTGAAGGCGGAAGAGGTACACCCGGTGGTTGCCGACACCGAATCCATTGGACATACGGATACAACCGGTGGGAGCAGAGTGACGTTTGCGACCGGACTAGCTGTGTATGAGGCGGCACTTGACGCGGTGAGCCAACTGAAACGGCGCGCAGCCCATCTCTGGAAGGTCACGCCCGAGGAAGTTGTGTACGAAGGTGGCAATCTGCTCTGCAGCTCGGACGGTGAGGAATCTGTAAGTTTGAAAGAACTGGCCCCGAAATTTCCCCGTACCGGAGGACCAGTTATGGGCAAGGCATCAGTACGGCCTCGGGGCGTTGGACCGGCCTTTGCCGCCCATGTTGTTGACGTCGAAATCGACTCCGAAACCGGAAAGGTCGAAATCATGCGTTATACTGCCGCACAGGATGTGGGCAGAGCTGTACATCCGAGTTACGTTGAAGGACAAATTCAGGGTGGAGTGGCGCAGGGCGTGGGGTGGGCACTCAATGAAGAGTATTTCTATGACGAGAACGGAACCATGCAAAATACCGGATTCCTCGATTACCGTATGCCGACATCCCTCGATCTTCCGATGATTGATACGATCCTGGTGGAGGTTGCGAACCCCGGACATCCCATCGGTGTTCGAGGGGTCGGGGAGGTTCCTATCGTTCCGCCGCCGGCGGCGATCGCGAATGCAATTTATCAGGCGACCGGGATACGATTCACCGAATTACCGATGTCACCGGCGAAGATATCACGCGCAATTTCTGGTTTAGGCCAAAGTTAGGCAGGTGAGGCGTGGACCACGCAAACCTACGGGGTAAAGATTCGATCGATGAATCGAGTGATACCCCGCGGTCGCGATTTATAACGGTTAATAAGATTCGCCTGCATTACCTGGATTGGGGAAGCCCGGACAAACTCCCATTCGTAATGTGCCATGGCGGGTCCGCTTACGCTCAATGGTGGGACTTCGTTGCGCTGGCTTTTAGGAACCGCTTTCGTGTCATAGCTCCCGATTGGCGTGGGCACGGAGAAAGTATGCATGCGGTGCCGCCCGCGTATACGACACAGGATTACGTACAAGACCTTTCCGAAATTACGCATTCGTTGAATATTAAGGATCATATCCTTATTGGGCACTCGATGGGCGGACATAATACCATGGTTTATGCTGCGGATCACGCGCAACGACTTCGAGCACTCATATTGGTAGATATAGAGCCGGGTTATCCTGAGACCGCGGTCGCACTTCTGAGACGCCTCGGCAATAAACCCGAGAGAATGTACGACTCGTTGCGAGAGGCCATCGGAAACTTTAAGGTATTCCCCCGTGGTTCAAAAATATCAGCGGAAAAGCTTCGTTATCTCGCGTCGTTTGCGTTCGCAGAAACTGACGACGGAAAGTGGCATTCCAAATTAGATCGAAAGACCCTCTTCCGTGAACCCGTTGATGCTTGGTCGATGCTGCCCCGTATCACATGCCCGACTCTAATTGTGAAGGGTGAGCATAGTCCGGTCCTGACAGTCAAGAAGTTGGACCGGATGTGTGCTAGTCTGCCCGATGCGCACTGGGTCGAAGTTCCTGGTACACACCATCACGTGATGCACGATAACCCACCGGCGTTTATCGAGGTTGTTGAACAATTTCTGGAACGAGTTCTCTGATCTAACGGCTGTAGCGCTTGGCCTAACTGAGTGGGTAGAGACGTGGTGCCTGCCGGGGAATCGGTTTGAGAACCATTGTTTCAATGCTTGATCACGCTGAGGAAATCTCTTAGGACTCGGTATGTAAGCCCCCAGATGGTCTTCCCGCCGTAGAGTAAGGCCGCGACCTCGATCGTGGATCCATCTTGAAGCTCGCGCGGCACTGTTTGTTCGGCTCCCTTGTCCAGCATGAAGGCCAACGGAACCCAAATAGTGTCCTGTACTTCCATTGGGTCTGGCACAGGTCTGATATCTGCAGGAACCGAGTAGACAAATGGAGATACAATCATACCTGTCTGTTTACCACGGGCCATAGCCTGGACTTCTTCGAGACGGCCAAGGTATTCACCGCATGCAGCTAGATCGATCCCAACTTCCTCATCCGTTTCTCTTTGTATCGTTATCAGGAGGTCGGGGTCCGCGGGCTCGTGTCGCCCTCCCGGGAACGCCATATGGCCCGACCATGGGTCCTGGGGGTGATGAGCACGGTGAATGAACAGAACGTATATATCGTCTGTCCGGGGTTGTAACAGCAGGGCCACGGCAGCACGAGACGTGGGCTCAACGCCAACAGATCGTGGCTGGTAGGCTGAGAGGTGCTCCTCGATGCTCCGCATTTTGCTCCCGACATTTCGACAGGCCAAATTGTTTACCTACCTTCCTGTATGCCGGAGCAACGACCCTCTGCCAGGGTATCGTGCGAACTGTAACCACCGCGATTTTTTGAAATAGAACAAAGGGCCTTGTCCTATTGCCGGGAGGACTCTTCTTGGTTCGCTTCTTTCACAGCCTCGAGCACGGCGCTCGCGCGCTGGACGTGCACCTGTACTTCGAGTATCTGGTTTAGAAGACGTCCGATATAGGTTCGTGCCTCCTCCGTCTGGGGACCGAGGCCTTTTACCAGTTGAGTAGCTGACCCAACGCCTCTTGTTGCTTCGGTAACCGCGCTTTCTATATCCCCGAAAGTTTCTGAGTCGATTATCATCCGAGACCTCTCTACATGCCCTACCTCATGCCGATAAACGTGGGGGGTCTATTTAACAGGCGCAGTGTATAGAGAGAACTCCCCACTCGTCAATTGGCCAAGACTTAGACGTTGTTATGACGAAGCGCCTTTCGATGGATCGTCAGTGTGGTATAAAAACCGGGCCGACGGATACTAAAGACCCAGAGTTGAACTAGGGAGGTAACGTATGTCTTTAGGGCGCGCACTGAGTCGCCTGCGGGTGCTTGACCTAACCCACTACATAGCGGGACCCTATTGCACCAAGTTGCTCGGAGATTATGGAGCGGAGGTTGTGAAGATCGAGAGGCCTTTGGGGGGAGATGGCGCTCGGTCGCTCCCACCCTTCTTCGATGATCGAGCGGCTCAGGGTAACTCGGGCTTATTTAGTTTCCTTAATACAAGTAAGCAGTCCGTGGGAATCGACCTTAAGCAGGGAGAAGGTGCGGTTATATTGTTACGGCTTGTCGAGAAAGCTGATGTTCTCGTTCAAAATTTCCGTCCTGGTACACTTGAAAGGCTTGGAATTAACGAGGCGAAACTACAGAAAGCGAATCCTCGTTTGGTCAGTGTCTCCATTTCGAATTTTGGTTCTACCGGTCCGCATCGGGACTATGCCATGACGGATAACATCGCTTATGCCTCGGGCGGATGGACTTTCCCGATGGGGGAGTTAAGCCGGGAACCAGTTCAGCCAGGTGGCGCCTTTGGTCAATATGTCGCGGGATTATATGCCGCCATCGGAGCTCTGCAAGCCGTTCGAAACCGTGATGAGACAAACGCGGCCCAGACTGTCGAAGTGTCCATTCAAGAGGCGCTCATTGCTACGTCTTTGTACGATTTTGTTGCCTTCTCGTATTCCGGGTTCGTCAGGGAACGATCTGGAAAACAATTTCACTTGGGTTTTCCAAACCTCGTGACTTTACCGTGCGCCGACGGCTACGTCGGTGTGCATCCGGGCTTACCGCATCAGATAATCGCTCTTTTGGAACTCGTCGAGAGGTCAGACCTTGCCGGAGATCCTCGCTTTTGTGACATGTCCAACCTTCCAGCCTGCGCCGACGAGTTACACTCCGCGCTCTTGCCCTGGATGAAGGAGAGAGGGAAGTGGGACATTTATCATGCAGCTCAGGCCCGAGGCATCCCGCTATCCCCTATTCCTTCCGCGCGGGAGGTTCTAGAATGGTCTCAGCTTAGGGAGCGGAATGCTTTTGTGGATATTCGGAGATCTGAGGACGGTAGGACAGTGAGAATACCGGGTCCGCCGTTCCGTGAAGCTGGTGACCCGATAGTCAACCTGTGTAGCGCGCCACGTTTGGGTGAGCACACCCGGGCGGTACTTGCGGCAAGTCTAGGATTAGAGGAGGGCGCAATTGCGCGCCTCGGTGAAAACGGAACAATCTCAACGGTATGAATCGGCAGTGAACGAAAGAGGGATATGGAAATGGCGAAACCCCTACGAGTAGTCGATCTCACGAATGGATGGGCTGGTCCGATGGCGACGTGTTTACTGGCAGATTTTGGTGCTGAGGTTATTAAGGTTGAATCACCTTCTCATATGGACTGGTGGCGCGGTGCAGCCCCCGCCATAGGCAAGGATGCCGGGAAACCCTACGAACAGTCGCCGACGTTTAATACCGTTAATCGGAACAAGTTAGGCATCGCCCTCGAACTCACGCACCCACACGGGCGCAGGCTGTTTTATGACTTAGTTGGGGTAAGTGATGTTTTAATTGCAAACTACCCTCCCCGAAGTTTACGGAAATTAGGGGTTGATTTCGATGCTCTCAAAATTGCAAACCCTGGTCTTGTCATGGTGACCTTACCGGCGTTTGGTAACACAGGACCGGAAAGTGAGTACGTGGGATTCGGTACTACTACCGAGGCTATGGCAGGTATAACGGGTGTTACCGGCTATGCGGATGGCCCGCCGCAAATGCTGAGCAATGCAATAGGCGATCCGGTTTCGGCTCTAAACGCCTGTTTCGCTGCGTTGGTTGGATCGTTCGAGAAAGAGCGCCGCGGGGCAGGTGTCTCCATTGACTTATCCCATGTCGAGGGACTATTGCCCCTCAACGCTTTTGCGCTATTGGATTACACTCTAAATGGTCGGTCGACCCGCAGGTTGGGTAATCGCCATGCCGTGCACGCTCCCCATGGATGCTACCGTTGTAAAGGCAACGACGAATGGGTTGCGTTAGCGGTTACAACCGACCGGGAATGGAAGGCCTTTCGGAGGGCCCTCGAATGCCCGAATTGGGCGATGGCTGACGAGCTCGATACGGCGTTGGCGCGAAAAGAGGCGGAGGACGAATTAGATCGGAGAATCGGGGAGTGGACTGCGGAACAGGCGGCTGATTCCGTTATGCAGGTCCTTCAGGCCGAGAGTATTGCGGCGGCGGTAGTGTTGTCCGGAGCGAGTGTCTTGAGCGATGAACACCTTGCCGCACGTGAATTTTTCTTAACTATAGATAAAGAAGAGACGGGTCCTCACCTTTATCCAGGGTTTGTCCCGCGGTTTGCCGATTCTCCGTCCACGGTCCGAAGGCCCGCGCCAAGCTTTGGAAAACACAATGACTACGTGTTCGGAAAAGTGCTTGGACTTACAGAGCAAGAACTCCAACAACTGAAAGACGAGAATATCATTAGTACGGAGCCGATTCTGCCTTCCAGCGGGAACTAGGTTGGGCTCCGGCTGTAATCCGGGGGCGAATGCCTAAAACATCAAGGACCGTTGAAGTCCGGACCGAGCGTCTATACGTGCATAGGAGGGCGGTTCACGGCGCGCAGGCGTTTATGGCGGCGAAGACGTGGTCTTTACCTTTCGGGCCGTCACTCACGGGAAAAATTACGGGGTGTTTGATGCCGGCTGCCCGGTACTCTTGGACTCTGTCTCGGCATTCTGCAGGCGTTCCCGTGACGCTGACCATTTGAATCAATCGGTCCGGTACTTTTGCGATGGCGGTCTCTTGGTCGCCTCTCTGCCAAGCATCTCTGATGGCTTGCGCTTCTAGGGGGAAACCCTGTTCGGCAATTGACCGGTTGTAGCGCGGGAAGAACCCGCAATAGAATGCTACAAGAGGTCTTATTCGATTCAAGGCGTGGTCGCGGTCAGTTGCTACGCTCATCGGCAGTAGCGAGACTACGTCGATCTCGTCGACATTCCGACCATTCCGTGCGGCACCGTTGGCGAGGCTTTCAAGAGTGCGTGCCCCGGCTTCTGGAGTGCTCCACACCAGAATTGTTCCGTCCGCGATCTCACCACAAGTCTCCAACATCTGAGGAAACACCGCTGAAACATAGATGGGTATTTCTCGGCGGGTGGGCTCGAACCAGAGATCAAACTTCTCGATATTCACCACTTCACCCTTGTAAGAGACTTGCCCATCCCTCAACAAACTCCGAATTACCTTGACAGTCTCGCGCATCCGCTGAACTGGCTTGCCGTACGCGATACCGTGTTCGGGTTCGACTTGTACCTTGTGACTGGATCCCAGGCCTAGGATGAAACGGCTACTCGAATAATGATCAACGCAGGCCGCAGCCATAGCTATTGTCGGTACACTTCGTACGTAAATACTGCTAATACTGGTGCCCAGTAAAATCGTATTCGTAGCCACTGCGCAGGCCGTGAGAACTGAAAACTGGTCACCGCCATGACCTTCCGCGAACCACGCCGAATTATAATTCTTATCCTCCGCCCGTTTTACACAGTCAACGATATCGGTGGGTGTGAGTCCGCCGGCCAAAGCCAGACCAATGCGTGCCATGGTTCCTCTCCGGAGGTCAAAGTCGTTTTTTTTCTGTTTAACCAGCAACGGTGTCGCCATTGTGACCTTCCCTGGTTAGTGGGTCAAGTTGTCCACCGCCGAGAAAGCGTCCCGATCAGGCGACTGCCGCCGCCAATACAACCAAAAAAGAAGGGTTACTGTTCGAAACGCTAGGAGTAGATTTGTGTCGCGTGTGTCGTTGATTGTCGGAGCAGCCCTCGTGTGCTCGTTTTGCATGACGCTGGCAGCCGGGGCGGGGGCAGTCGAGCCTTTGTTTGCTATTGATTTTACCGGTCAGCCGCCTGGTCCGGCTGACGACTGGTTGAAAGAGAAGGGCTTCAAGTTCAGACTAGACGCTGGAGATTTAGACCCACGGTTTGAAAATGATCGTCTAGTGTTGGAGACTGTTCGGCGGAAGAGCGGTCTTTTTGAATTGCCTGTGCATATTTTAGGTGCGAAGCGGATACGCATAGAATGGGGCGTGCGGCGTTACCCTCAGGGCGCTGATTGGGAACTAGGGAAAACAGCCGTAGCTATTGCTGTGATGACGAGTTTTGGCAGGAAGCGGATAAGCAGCGGTGCTCTGTTTGTTCCGAATGCTCCCTACTTCCTCGGGCTATTTTTAGGGGAGAAGGAACTGGCGAGGAAAACCTATAGGGGTAACTATTACCAAGCAGGCGGGCGTTACTATTGCACGCCGTGCGGCGTTGCCACCGGAGAACGCGTGGTCACGGAACTAAATTTATTTCAGGCGTTTAGGGACGAATTTGGTATTGTGGCAGTGCCACCCATTACGCGATTCGGTTTTCAAATGAATACAAAGCTGGCTTCCGGAGGTGCGGAGG
>CAZSWX010000009.1:7131-17914 GCA_964610865.1 uncultured Enterobacteriaceae bacterium | reverse complement strand
CCGATACTTGTCCCGCTCAGTGAAGCATCCGGAGCGAGCCTTACCAATTCATCTTTAACGACAGCATTGGGACCGGTCACGACAATGATGCCGAGCGCGCCCTTGTCCCTGGCCGCCATCGCCTTGTGCCGAAGACTCGAGTACGGTTGCAGGCGCTGTCTCGCGGATTGCTCTATCCGTTCCGGAAGATAACGAAACACAAGAGCCCATTTGCCTGCGACCTCCACCCCATCGAACGAGTCATAGGCAGGAAAGGAGTCCGTTTTGGGCGCAACGATACCGTAGCCCACAAAAACGACCCCGGCCTCGTAAAAATCTCCTACTCTTGAAAAACTGAGAGGCCTCCAGTCCCGGTCTATAAGATACTTCTGGTCTCGGGATGATGTCGAACCATTCTCAAGGGCTAATCTGTTTCCACTCCCCAGGGACACCCCCGCCGTGAACTTAAATTCCTGAAAATAAGTGCCATTGTCTCCAGCTGGTTTGAGCCCATGTTCCTTGAACAAAGAGGCCGCGAACGCGGTGGCTAGGATCTCCCCGGCGGAACCCGTCATTCGCCCTGCCATTGTCTTCGATGCTAACGTAGAAACCGTCCGCCGTAACAAACATTGTTTCGCCGTCCGGGCCGGCTCGGCTCGTGCCGATTCAAGCCCCAACATGCATCGGGCTTCCTCATCATCCCAGTCGGACAGGAATATTTGAGCGCCATCCCCACTCCCGCGAGTACTGGTCCACGATAAGGTTGCACCATTAGGATGGAACGATGGTAACCCGTCAAACCCCTCAGTAGTCGTGACGCGGACGGGTTGCGATTTTCCTTCTGTATCGACGATATATAGTTCGAAGTTCTCGTGCCCATGCAGGTTTGTGGTGAAAATTATGTAATCCCCAGAGGGATGATAGAATGGCGCCCATGACATCGAATTGAGACTCGTGATCTGTCGTTGGTCTGAGCCGTCCGTCCGCATAGTCCACACCTCTGCGACGGATCCCTCCAAAGAAAATCTACGCCAGACTATCCTTTTGCCGTCCGGGCTGAAGAATGGCCCCCCGTCATAGCCTGGAGTGGTGGTCAACCGGTGGACTGCGGAGCCGTCCGACTGCATAACGTAAATATCGACGTGTGCTGATAAGTCTTTCTCCTGAGGGGCATCCTCTAAAGCTCCGTCGGCGTATACGTGCCTGTTCGACGCAAATACAATAGACCTCCCGTCGGGAGACCAGGCGCCTTCCGCATCATATCCCCTTACCCTTGTCAGATTGTACAGAGTAGGGCCCGTACGGCTCTTCTCAAATATGTCGTAGTGTTCGTCAAAATCCCATGAATACCGACGGTTTTTTCCGACGCCTCGCAAATCTATCTCAACTTTTTGCTTGGCCTTTGCTGCCGGGTCTTCATGGGTAGAGGCAAATAGAATTTTCGCCTCGGACGGATGCATCCAGGCACAACTCGTTTTGCCAACGCCCGGCGAAACCCTCGTAACCCGACCATCACTCAAGTCCATTCGGTAGATCTGGAAGAATGGATTTCCGGGAAACCGCTCACTTTGAAAGACCAGTTGAGACCCATCAACATCGAAATAACCTTCTCCGGCACGCCTTCCCTCAAACGTGAGCTGTCTAACGTCTGTTAAGAAGCTAGTCTCGCTAGTAAGTTGCCCAGGACTAGAATTTCCGCTCCCTTCTACAGCTGAGACGCGTGCCCCTAAATTCGGGGCTTCCGTTTCCAACACGGCTGCGCCGCTAATTCCTAGTCGGCCTCCACAAAGTAAGAGAAAAGATAGAACCGTTGCAAAGCATTTCTTCATGGCGTCTATGATACTCGACTCGTAACGGTGCCGCAAAGTATGGTCGACTACTCTAAAGAAAGGCCTATGAGTTCGCGCCAAACAACAAATATCAGTACCACATTAAAGAGCTCGAAACCGCTCGCCCCCGCCAAAATATCGGCTACAATGTACCGGGCTGTTTCCACTCCTTTCTGATTCGCCGTTTGACTTTTACCAGGTCTGATATACGTATTATCACACCGGACAGGACGCCTTTGCCGTGGAGAAGAGGATTCAATGCGAGATACGGAAGAGTACGAAGGTTTCTACTTAGAACCACGATCTAGAAAACTCGATAACGGGAGTTGGCAGCCTATAGTACGCGTTTTTCGACTGATAGACGGGGTCGTAGACGAATTCTACCCGCTGAAGGATGCGACGGATACATTCCCTAGCGAAACCGATGCAGACAACTACGCGGTCGATAAAGGCAAGGCCTGGGCAGACAATAACTAAGCCTCGCCAAACGCCTTAGCCATGCGACCTTGACGAGAATTAATCGACGCCTTTGTGTTGGCCACCGTCAACGATGATGTTCGTTCCGGTTACCCAGCTCGCGGCCGGACTCGCCGTAAATGCAACCACCCTCGCAACTTCTTCTGGCGTTCCGAAACGGTCAAATGGAATCGATTTGAGTACCTGTGCAAAGTACTCAGGCATATTCTTTTCCACTCTGTCCCAGGCACCGCCCTCAAAATAAATCGAACCCGGTGAAACCGTGTTTACCCGAACTCCCTTGCGCGCCATGGCTTGCGCCAAGTCGTTAGTGTACGCCAGCAACGCCGCCTTCAACGCACTGTAAGAATTTGGTGGGGCAAAATTCTCTAGCGCCGCCGTCGTGCCGATGAAAATCACGCACGCAGCATCGGAGGCTTCTAAGAAAGGAGTCGCGACTTCCACGCCCCGAACGGCGCCCATCATGTCTATCTGGAAACTACGTTCCCAGCCCGCCTCATCTGTTCCCACCATCGCACTCACGTTGTGGACAAAAATATCCAGGCCGCCCAGGGTGTCCGCCGCATCCGCGACAAAACGCTTGTACTGTTCCGCCTGGCTGACATCTACGCTCTGAGCGAAAACCTCGACGCCTTTCGTCCGTAACGCTTCCGCGGCCGCCTCGAGGCCTTCGGAACTACGCGCACAAATGCCCAAATCCACTCCTTCCAGAGCGAAAATTTGAGAGATTGCTCGGCCAATTCCCCGACTAGCGCCACTGACAATTGCTTTCTTCCCCTTAAGTCCAAGATCCATGCTTCCTCCCTATTACACGCGGTTGGCCACTGGGTAATAACATATTAACCTCGCCAATTCCCACCATCTGTCCCTAGGAACACCCAAGGCCCCTCTTGCTCAGAGAAAATGAGCCCAATATATTGTACACGGCTGCAATGTGCCTGAGGGAGCTATCGCAGCTTACGGCGGAAAACAACATACCGATTCGTGCGAGAGGGCTCATGAATGCGTTAAACATATTCTTTAGTTCCATGATTGGCCGAAAGGTAATCATGGGCGTTACCGGATTATTTCTTTGCTCGTTTCTCGTAGTGCACCTTTCCGGGAATGTACTGTTGCTGACAGACTCTACGGGCGAAGCCTTTAACGAGTACAGTCACTTCATGGAAACCAACGGTATAATCCGGATAATGGAATTCGTGTTGTTGTTTGGGTTTCTCTTTCACATTATCGACGGAGCATTGCTTACCAAGCAAAACCGCGCCGCGCGTCCAACCGCGTACGCTGCTCCGCCTTCGCCAGAAAGTAGTTCATGGTTTTCTCGTAATATGGGGCTTACCGGGTCCATTATCCTCATATTTCTCATCGTCCATCTAAAAAGCTTCCTCGTGGAGCACCGGTTCCTGGGAACGGATATGTCGATGTACGATTCGGTAGCCACCGCCTTTAGTGAACCGGTTTATACCGGTTTCTACGTTTTGGCGATGATACTCTTGGGTTTCCATTTGAATCATGGGTTTCAAAGCGCGTTTCAGACGCTTGGGCTCAATGACAAGGGCTACGCACCGGTTTTGCAAAATGCCGGCTTAGCATTTTCCATCCTGGTCCCGGCCGGATTTGCGTCTATTCCTATCTATTTTTTCGTCAGGCAATAAAACGGGGAGAGGCTACACCATGACACTAGATGCTAAATGCCCGACCGGGCCAATTGAAGACCGTTGGATGAACCACCGCTTCAATTTAAAACTTGTGAATCCCGCTAATAAACGAAAATACGATATTATTGTAGTCGGTTCCGGACTCGCCGGCGCGTCGGCCGCAGCTTCCCTGGCGGAATTGGGGTACAACGTTCGATGCTTTTGCTTTCAGGACAGTCCGCGGCGGGCTCACAGTATAGCCGCACAGGGCGGAATCAACGCAGCAAAGAATTACAAAAATGATGGGGACAGCGTTTTCCGATTGTTCTACGACACCGTCAAGGGTGGAGACTTTCGTGCTCGCGAATCGAATGTCTACCGCCTTGCGGATTTGAGCGTGAATATTATCGATCAGTGCGTGGCTCAGGGTGTACCCTTTGCTCGCGAATACAGTGGCTTACTAGACAACCGCTCGTTTGGAGGGGCACAAGTTTCCCGTACATTCTATGCGAGAGGACAGACCGGGCAACAGCTCCTGCTTGGTGCTTATGGCGCCCTTAATAGGAACATCCACGCTGGCGGGGTCACCATGTACCCTTACCACGAAATGCTGGAGGTCGTCGTAATCGACGGCCAGGCCCGAGGTATCGTCACTCGCAATTTACGCTCGGGCGAGATCGACTCGTTCGCGGGGCATGCGGTGGTCCTCGCGACGGGCGGCTACGGAAACGTGTTCTACTTATCGACCAACGCCAAGGGCTCCAATGTCACAGCAAGTTGGCGCGCACATAAAAAAGGCGCCTTCATGGCGAACCCCTGTTTCACGCAAATACACCCGACCTGTATTCCCGTTTCTGGGAAATACCAATCCAAATTAACCCTCATGAGCGAGAGCCTGCGTAACGACGGCCGCGTGTGGGTCAGTAAAGAAACGGGGGAAACCCGGTCACCCGACACCATTCCAGAAGCGGAAAGAGATTATTTTCTGGAGCGGAAATACCCAGCATTTGGCAACTTGGTGCCGAGAGACGTTGCCGCCCGTAATATCAAAGAAGTCTGCGACGAAGGCCGAGGGATCGGGTCCACCGGGATGGCGGCTTACTTGGATTTCGCTGATTCCATAGAGCGGTTGGGTGAGGACGCGATATCGGCGCGGTACGGTAATTTGTTTCAGATGTACGAGCGAATCACTGGGGAAAACCCATACAAGAGCCCTATGCGAATCTACCCTGCCGTGCACTATGTCATGGGCGGGTTATGGGTCGATTATAATTTATCCACGACTGTACCCGGCCTCTACGCCCTCGGTGAATGCAATTTTTCGGACCATGGTGCAAACCGGCTGGGGGCAAGCGCGCTGATGCAGGGGCTGGCCGACGGATACTTCGTGTTACCCTATACGATCGGTGACTACCTAGCGGAGATCGGACCTGGAGCGGTGGACACTTCCCCTCACCAATTCAAAGAGGCGGAGGATAAAATCAAGTCCCAGGTCAATACCCTGCTTTCTATAAACGGCTCACGTACAGTAGATGAGATACATAGGGAGCTTGGCCAAACGATGTGGGACTACGTCGGCATGGCCAGGAGCACGGATGGTCTCAGGACCGCCATCGACAAGATCGGAGCCCTCAAGGAAGAATTCTGGAAAGACGTAAAAGTCGCGGGCGAAAACGAAGAACTGAATGAGTCTCTCGAAAAGGCAGGAAGGGTCGCCGACTTTATCGAGTTGGGGCAACTGATGGCCGAAGATGCCCTGCACCGGGAAGAATCGTGTGGCGGGCATTTTCGTGTAGAACACCAAACAGACGAAAACGAAGCAAAACGCGACGACGAAAATTACGCGTACGCTGCCGCCTGGCAATACACGGGCGATAACAACCCTGAGGAGTTACACAAAGAACCCCTCACTTTCGACTACGTAAAACTAGCTCAGCGCAGTTATAAATAGGAGCACGTAAATGAACCTGACACTCAAGATCTGGCGCCAGAAAAACTCCACATCTTCGGGGTCCATGGTAACTTATCCTATCTCGGACGTCTCAGACGATATGTCTTTCTTGGAAATGTTGGACGTTTTGAACGAGGATTTAATCAAGAACGGCGAGGATCCCGTCGCATTTTCACATGATTGTCGGGAAGGTATCTGTGGCTCCTGCGGTGTTGTGATCAATGGCCGAGCCCACGGGCCTCTTAAAGGTACAACGACCTGCCAGGTCCATATGCGGGTATTCAAGGACGGTGACACTCTCACCATAGAGCCTTGGCGCGCAAAGTCTTTCCCCGTCATTAAAGACCTCGTCGTGGACCGGTCCGCGTTCGATCGAATACTACAGGCCGGGGGATACGTGTCGGTAAATACGGGTGCAGCACCCGAAGCAAATTCCACCCCGGTCCCAAAGGCGGACGCCGACGAGGCATTCGATGCGGCCGCTTGCATTGGCTGCGGCGCTTGCGTTGCAGCATGTAAGAACGCCTCCGCTTCTCTCTTTGTCTCTGCGAAAATCTCGCAACTCACGCTATTGCCGCAGGGTCGGCCCGAACGAAAGCAGCGGGTGACCAACATGATTGTGGCCGTTGACGAGGAACTGTTTGGGAGTTGCACGAACACTGGCGCGTGCGAAGCCGAGTGCCCAAAAGAGATTTCCACCTCACATATCGCCCGAATGAACCGAGAATATATAGGAGCTTCCATCCGGTCGTAGCATAGGCGACCGATTATGGTCGGTGACGCAGGCGACACCCGTCCACACATCGAGCCGGACCACCTGCCCCCTATTGCGCAACGAAGCCGCCGTCCACAGACATGGCATGACCGGTCACAAACGAGGCCGCGTCGGAGCACAACCACACCACAGATTCCGCGATCTCTTCCGGCTGTCCAACCCTGCCGATAGGTTCTGCCGCGACTAACGCCTCTCCCATCTGTGGCTGGCCACTACTAAGGCGCTGTACCATTGGTGTTTCAATAACACCGGGGCACACCGCGTTCACACGGATACCCAATTTCGCATATTCTAGTGCGGCCGTCTTCGTCAGCCCGACGACCCCGTGTTTGCTTGCCACATATGCTGACAGGCCTGGAGTCCCGACGAGGCCCGCACCTGAGGCAGTGTTCACTATAGCCCCGCTCCCGTGCTCCAGCATACGCGGTATTTCATACTTGAGACACAACCAGACACCCGTAAGATTAATATCAATCACTCTGTCGAAAATTTCTTCCGAATATTCCTCAGTCGACGCCACTTGGCCCTCTATCCCTGCATTATTAAATGCACAATCAATACGGCCATAAGCCTCTATAACTTTTTGGACCATCGCCTCTACGTTGGCGGCGTTGGACACGTCCGCTTCGATGGCAATGGCCTGGCCGCCGCCGCTCTCTATCAATCCTACAGTTTCCCCCGCACCTTCGACTAAGACGTCCGCCACCGCAACTTTGGCACCTTCGCGAGCAAACGCGAGCGCAGACGCACGACCGATACCGGAGGCGCCACCCGTGATCAACGCAATCTTGTCGTTCAACAGTCCCACCATTCTTCTGTACTCCTTTTCTTTCGAGCCACGTATTAATGTTGCGTTTATAGCCGGGAACTCGCGGCCACATCTTCGTTCTTTGTCACCGGAGTTGTACTCGATGGCTCCCAGCTATTGAGTTCCGGACCTATTTCTCTCGCAAAAAGGCTCATACTCCGCTCGACATTTTGATAGGGCTGACTTTGGTAGCTGAAGCATCCAATCACCTCGAAATCGCCAATGATCTTCCGGCGCTCGTTAAGCTTCTGGAGCAAAGAATCCGGATTGCCCCATAGGTTAGCGTTCAAAAAACCCTCCACCACAACATCAGAATCTAGGGTCTTCATCATCTCCGCAGTCTGGGCATAGTGTTGGTAGGATGCCCCGGACCGTGCAAAATGGTCACCAAGCATTTCATAATGCTCCATCACGGCCCAATAATAGCCCACGATATGTTTCCTGGCGACAGCTTCAGCTTCCTCTTTATTTTCATAACAAGCCACGAAATCCCCGCATGTTACGGGCGGGGCTTCTTGGTTATCGTTGTGCTTTTTGTACAAGTCTCGGTAATTCCAAATATTCTGGGCCACCTGGTCCCAGGAAGCTTGCGAAAACATCATTGCGCCCAGACCGAGTCGCGCCGCAACCTCGAATGATTCGGGTGACATGCAGACCATATAACGACGGCCCCTGAAACTTCGAAGTGGTCGGGGCCTCACCTCGACCCGGCTCTGACTATAATGCGAGGTGGCCGCTTCGACGTACCCGGTTTCCAATCCGTTAATGACTATCTCCGCCGATTGATTGAATCGATCACGCGCCTCGGCCATTTCTACACCGAAACCCGCATATTCGCGCCGTGCCAAGCCTCGGCCCAGTCCGAGAACAGCTCGGCCTTCCGACAAGTGGTCGAGAAGCACCATTTTCTCTACTACTCTCAAAGGATCATTCCACGGAAGAATGATAACCCCGGTACACAACTGTATGCGATGGGTACAGGCTGCAAGGTAACTGAGGTACTGCATATTATCGGGACACATCGCATAGTCGAAAAAGTGATGCTCAACGGGCCAAATCATATCAAAGCCCAACTCCTCTGCCTTGACCGCCAAAGCCGTCTCGTGCCGATACATCTCTCTGTCACTAAAATCCTTATGGTTTTGAAAAACCATCGACATTCCGAATCGCATCGCCCCTCCTTCTAGCTTGCCACTACACTCCGGAATAGAGTACTACTTCCAATATTAAAGGGAAGTTTTCGAATCCTTTCATCTCGGCCAGAGTTTGACAAGATTGAGTGACTCGAAAAAGAACACCGAGCGAGACGAGCAGCCGAAGGAGACTAATCGACATGACAGATTTTGGAATCGTAACGATCCCCACCCATTACACCATACCACCAGCAGATCTTGGACGATGGATGGAACAAAACGGCTTTGAGTCCCTTTTCTTTGGAGAACACACGCACATTCCCACTAGCCGGGAAAGCCCCTTCCCGGGCGGCGGAGAGCTGCCCCATTACTATAGTGAGTTCTTCGATCCTTTCATCGGTCTTACAGCCGCTGCCGCCGTTACACAAAAGCTAAAGGTCGGCACGTCCGTGTGCCTCGTCCCCGAGCACCATCCTATCACGTTGGCAAAAGAAATCGCCTGTTTGGACCGGGTCGCTAACGGCCGCTTTTTATTCGGTATCGGTGCCGGATGGAATGCAGAAGAAATGGCCGACCATGGCATCGCCTTCAAAGACCGCTGGAAGGTTACCAGAGAAAACGTCTTAGCGATGCGAGAAATTTGGACGAAAGACGTTGCTGAGTTCAGCGGACAATTTGTCAACTTTGGACCCATGTGGTCCTGGCCAAAGCCAGTTCGACCCGGTGGTCCTCCGGTTTTACTAGGTGCTAGTTCAAAATGGTCGGCGAAGCGCGCTGTAGAGTACTGCGATGGCTGGTTCCCAGTTGATGGCCTGGTGGATGGACTAGAAGACCTATCGAATGGTTTGGATGCTATACGAACCGAGGCCAACCGTGTCGGACGGGACATGACCCAATTCGATTTTACCGTTATCACATGGGTTCTCACCGCTTATACACAAGCCGCGCCGGATGCCGTTAAGCGACTGCACGAACTGCTTGATTTGGGCTTTACCCGGATTGTTTTTTTAATAGAGCCCGCAAATCCGGAGGTGCAGTGGCCTATCCTAGAAAAGGGAGCCGAACTCATTAAACAATTTGAGTGATCGCACTCGACCAGGAAACAACTTATTGGGCAACATACCCCCCATCCACTGTCATCGCATGGCCGGTAACAAACGAGGCCTGTTCCGAACACAACCAGATGGCAGCCTGCGCCACTTCCTCAGGTCTACCGATACGGCCTATTGGCTCGACCTCGACGAACCGCTCCTCGAGCTCAGGCATTCTGTCCAGGCTTCTTTGGACCATGGGCGTCCTAATAACTCCCGGGCAAACCGCATTCACCCGGATTCCGGATTTCGCATATTCAAGAGCCGCGGTTTTCGTAAGGCCCACGATCCCATGCTTGCTTGCTCCGTACCCGGCTGACCGGCTGCCCACAAGCCCCGCGATAGACGATGTATTCACTATCGCCCCACTTCCTTGTTTCAGCATTTGACGGATCTGATACTTCATGCCCAGCCAGACGCCTTTCAAGTTGACACTCAGAATTTTTCGCCAGGCTTCCTCGGTCCAATCGGCTGTCGGCGTCAACACCATGCCTTCTATACCGGCGTTATTGTGTGCATAATCTAGCCTCCCGTACTCCGAGATGGCTACGTCAACCATTGCCTCGACTTCTGCGGATAAAGACACATCAGTTTTGACAAATACAGCTTCACCGCCCCGATGCCGTATCATCTCCACTGTCGCACCTCCCCCATCCCCATCGACGTCGGCTACTACCACCCGGGCCTTTTCTTGCGCAAATGCAAGGGCTGATTTCCGGCCAATGCCTGAACTAGCGCCGGTTACCAACGCTACTTTTCCAGAAAAATTCGCCACGATGAAGCTCCTTTTTCCTAAATCAACTGTCTCGGAGAGTCTCTGTTTCTCAAGGTCAGCCCGGGCCCTATACACGCCGATTGACCTATACAACGTATGCCGCACTAGTCAATGGGATCCTCGGCTGATCTGGCTTGCCTCGGGAAACAGATTGATGGTATTCACCTCGGTGCAAGTCAGTACGTGTAGCACCTGAAACAAGAAGGAGAAACCAGAGAATGACTACCAATAATAAGCCGTCAGCCTGGGTACAAATACCCACGGACTCCGAATACAAGGCCGCCATGCCTGCCGGGCACCACGGCCCCTATCAATTTGGATTCGTCCCGGC
>CAZSWX010000009.1:0-7031 GCA_964610865.1 uncultured Enterobacteriaceae bacterium | reverse complement strand
AGGCCGCCATGCCTGCCGGGCACCACGGCCCCTATCAATTTGGATTCGTCCCGGCGATGGGACGCCTTCTCGCCGCGCACAAGGTCATAGGACCTGCCTTTGGCAATCTGTACAAGCAAATTATGTTCGGTCCGGGTCATCTCACTCGGGCGGAACGAGAAATGATTGCCGGCGTCGCGGCGGCAGCCCAGGACTGTCATTATTGAACGCAATCTCACGCAGAGTTTTTGCGTGTAGAAGATGGCAACCCTGCCCTCGTACAAGCAATCAAATCACGCACGTGGCATGATGTCCCTGGCCTGTCACCACGTGAACGTGCCCTCTGTTCTCTCGCGCAGAAATTGAGCGCTACAGCAACCAAAATGACTGAGGACGACTGGGAACCGCTACGAGACCTCGGATTCGACGATGCCGCATGCCTGGAAGTCGCTCATATAGTGGGAATTTTCAACCATTTAACCCGTCTCGCCGACGGGTTTGGACTACAACTAGACACAAAAACAGCCGAGGCCTCGGAGAAAGGAAAAGTTCTCGGCACTCGCGAAGAAGCCGCCGGTGTTTTAGCCTGACCCGCAAGGCGCACGGAACAAAACCGGCCAAGTGCGTCGTTCCTTGTTTTTTTTACGAGCGACAATCGATGTCTTGGTCCAAAGGCCGAAGCGGCCGGCCTTTGTCCGACTCCGGCAAACACCACAGTCCGCGCGATGTGCTGAAGCGAAAACCTAAGCGAGACAAATCACTTTTGCCCCCGGCGCATCACGGGGCACACTGGTCTACACCACTTCCATCTGCCGCAAAAGAGGTACAATTTCTTGCCCGAAACGTTTCGTGTCCTCATAATAGTCAAGAAATTCAATTAACACGCCGTCCATACCGAGCGAGTACAAGCGGGCGAGCTTTTCGGCTACCATTTCGGCTGTGCCAATAACCGGCAAGGCGCCCGCCCCGAACGCAAGCATCTTGAGGGTAAAGTCATTCATCGACTCACTGCCCGCGCTCAGGCCCGCTGCCCAATTTTGTGCAGCAACCATGTCCGTCTGATCCATGATGCGACTGACTTCGGCTCGCGCTTCGGCTTCCGTCTCTCGCCACAGGACAAACGGCATTCCAGCGCATTTGACGGTACGCCGGTATGTCTCGGCACGCCGTTTAAAATCCTGGGCCATATCGGCGGTCCCCTCAATAGTAGGCGGCGCAATGAAGGCCCAATTACACAATCGGGCGACAAGGTCACGCGCAGCTTCGGACGTACCCGCATTCACTATCGGTGGATGAGGCTTTTGCATGGGTTGCGGCATGACATAACCGTCTTTGATGTGGTACCAAGGCGACTCATGATTGAAAGTCCCGGGTTCCTCGGTCCAAAGCCCCTTGAGAATTTCAACAAATGCAGATGTCCGACGATACCGTTCTTCGTGGGGCAGCAACTCTATACCCATCATTTGGAACTCTTGGGCACTCCAACCACTCACGAGATTGATCCCCCAACGGCCCTGTCCAATGTGGTCTAGAGTCGCCCCCATTTTGGCAGCAACCACTGGATGAAACACCGGTATGTGAACGGTTGAATATACTCGGATTCTCTCAGTCGCGGCCAGTATTGCGGATGCCCAAGTCATCGTTTCGAGAGACGTTCCAAGATAATTCGTTTCGCCGCCGAACCCCTTCCAACGGCTCACGTGAAATAAAAATCGAATCCGGCGGATTCCGCCGCCTGGGCAAGCCTGATGATTGGACGTATACGTCCAATCATCAGGCTCGGGTTTGTACGCGCTGATTGAATAACCAAAACTACAATTAGGCATAAAAATACCGAGCTGAAGCTTTGGCCCTTGAGACCGGACCAATGTTGCTCTCCTTCTCAATCCGCTTTTAACGGCACCGACAAAACTTTATGAGTAACGCAGTAGTGTGTTGCGCCAATAGTCTTTTCCGGATTCCATGCTTATCGGCGCTACAAATGAATAGGGTTCCCCAAGGAGACGAGCAATTATATCACTCCTTCATTCCTGAGCTCACTAATCTCTTCGTCGTCCATGCCTAGAATTCCTCGATAGACCTTATTGTTATGTTCGCCTACTTCCGGGCAGGGTTGATCAAACCCAAATTTCTTTCCCGCGAACTTGATGGGCATACCGAAGCCTTTCACACCAGGCAACACGCCCCGCCGGGGATGCTCCACATCGACCACCATACCCCGCTCAATTAGATGAGCATCTTCCATTAACTCGGCCGGACTCAGGACAGGACCGGCCGGTACCTCGTGTGACTGCAAGTTATCCACCGCCTCATCTACCGTTTTGTCTCCGACCCATGCCTGCACCAGTGTGTCAACTTCGTCCCGGTACTCCATCCGCTTTTGCAAGTTAACAAAACGCGGATCCTCGTGAAGGTCCTCTCGCCCCAGCGCCTTCAACAAACTCTTCCAATTCTGAGCGGACACTGCACAGATTGACACATAACCGTCAACTGCCTTGTACACGTTGAACGGGACTCCGCCCGGGTGTGTGTTTCCACGTCTCTCGGGCACCATTCCAGCCGCCATGTGTTCGATCAAATCGGGCAAGAGAAAAAAGGTACCGTCCTGCATCGAGGTATCTACCCATTCGCCGCGTCCGGTTTTGGCACGCATCTGCACGGCCGATAATATTCCAATGAGCGCGAATAAGGGCGCCGTTGTGTCACTGATGGCCGCGCCACACCGAGCAGGCGGGTGCTCCGGAAATCCAGTTACTGTACTGATCCCACTCGCGGCCTGTACGATTGGGTCGTACGCGCGCCAGTCGCGCCGAGGACCTTCCTGTCCAAAACCGGAAATCGAACAGAGTATAATCCGCGGATTGCACTCTTTGAGCGTTTCATAGCCGAGACCCATCTTGTCAATGGTTCCCGGCGAAAAATTCTCAACGACGATGTCCGCCTTCCGGACCAAACTTTTAAACAACGCCGTCCCACGGTCGTCCCGTAAATTCAGCGTAATACTTTGCTTATTACGAGCACGGTGAAGTACCATGAGTCCGATATCCTCATCAGTCTGTTTCGTCATACTCGCCCCATTTGGACCGGCAAAAGGCGCCCGATTTCGGTGAGCCTCTCCTCCGCTAGGAGACTCAATCTTGATAACGTCAGCCCCCAATCCACCCAGCAGGAGCGTACAGTACGGGCCTGCCAGAAAACGAGTCAGATCTAGAACAACTAAACCTTCAAGTGGCTTCACGTTTCTCCTCCTTAACGCACTGGAAACGGTGTATCTGAAACTGTCCCGAATGAGAAGCGTCGGACCAACTTGACGTTTCAGCCTTCGGCCCCTAGCATCCCGCGTATACGCAACAGCTAATCCATGTAAACGAGGGGGCACTCATGCAGTTCGGCGTTTCTGTTTCCACCAAAATCGACGATTGGCAGCTGATCAAATACGCAGAGGACCGCGGGTTTGACATGGCCTGGGTTCCCGACTCACAGATGATATGGTCGGATTGTTACGCGACCATGGCCCTGGCGGCTCACCATACCTCCCGGATTCGCATCGGGACTGGCGTCGCCATTCCAGGGACACGGATCGCACCAGTGACCGCGCACTCTATTGCATCTATCAACCAACTGGCCCCCGGCCGTACTTTTCTGGGTATTGGCACCGGCCACACGGCGATGCGGACCATGGGTATGCAGCCAATGAAGATACGGGATTTTAGGGAATATTTGCGTGTGCTGAGGACACTCTTACAAGGAGAAGAGGTCGATTATAGCTATGGGGATACAACGAAAGCTATCCAATTTCTGCATCAGGACTTACGCTTCATTAATCTCGAAAATCCTGTGCCTATCTTCGTTGCGGCCAACGGACCACGCGCTTTACGTACCGCCGGCGAATACGGGGACGGGTTAGTATCTGTTTTTAATGAACGTGCTGCCGTAGTATCGCAGAACCTCGGCTTGGTGCGCGACGGTGCAGCAGCGGCAAGCCGAAATCTGCCCGCGGACTTTTTTGTCGGGGCCTTCACATCCGCGGTCGTACTCCGACCAGGCGAAGCATTGACCTCGGACCGCGTCATCCTTGAATGTGGTTCCTACGTAACCGCCATCATTCATTTCGTCTGGGAGATGTACGAACAAACCCAGAACGAAGATGTCGTACCCGAAGCCTATCGGGGTATTTGGGACGAATATTGTGCCTCTGTTAAAAAGATGAAAACGCCGGCTGAGAAGCGCTATCTTCAGATACACAACGGCCACTGCACCTTCCTCGTCCCAGAAGAACGTCGTTTTGTCACGCCAGAGACAATTAAAGGCACATGTCTAGTGGGTGAGCCAGACGAGGTCATACACGAAATCCGTCAGGCCGAGAAAGCCGGTCTCCAAGAGGTCACGCTCCTACCGTCTATGGAGGGCGCCCGGCAAGTTTTCGACGACTTCGCCAGACACGTGATTGAGCGGTATTAGCCCCGGGCACCCTCGCAGTCGGGACTGAAAGAGCGCCTCGCCTCACGATACAAAAAAGTTTCCGGTCTCTGCGACAGCCCCCTTATTATTGCGGAGATCTATTCATTTTGCGCAACAACTACTCAATTGCAAAAAACCAGTCTACGTTCGTGACCAGCTGCAGGCGTAGGCTGCGCTCGAATCCAACAACTACGGACGAACTTCGTAATACGAGTTCATGGGGTTTCCAAAGTCATGGCAGGCAAATCGCGTAAAACCAGCTCCACCTACCATCTTACGAGCGACCGGCTCACTAAAACCCAGTGCTCCCAGGCCTTCGCCGTCCGCCGTAGACATCGCAGAAGATAGGCACGAGATCACGGAAAAGCCGTACATGAGACTCGCCAGCGGATTCTTCTCAAGATTCTCTTCAAAAGTAGGGTACGTGTGAATATCCGCGATAAGCCAGGTCCCTTCCGGCTTGAGTGCATTATAAATGGACAGGACAACGGGTGTCGGGTTCGCCATATCGTGCAGGCAATCAAACGTCTGTATGAAATCAAAACTTCGGTCATCTGGTACGCTATCGCCGTTCGCGTCGTGAAAGGTCACGTTCGACACACCCGCTTTTTCCTTGTTTTCATTGGCGCGGGCCAATGCGTGCTTTGAAATATCAAACCCATGGCAATCTGTCTTGGGAAATGCCTCGGCTATCTTCAATAATGCAATACCAGCGCCGCAACCTATATCCGCCACCTTGGCTCCCGCCTCTAGTTTTGGGACTACCCCATCTAATGCAGGCAGTGCTCTCCGGACCAAATGGGCCTGGAACCATGGGGCTATAAACCGCTCAATTCCCCGCGCGCCCTCGGGACCAAAGACGTCATATGGTAGCCCAATGCCCGTCTTGAACGATTCGGGCAACCGTTCGAGCACGCCCATCTGTTGGGGAAGTTGACAGAAGCCACCCGCCATGAATGCTGCGCTTTGTTCATTAGCCAAGACAAGCGCCGCTTCGGGGCCGAGCTCGAACCCGGCCTCACCCCGGTAATCCAGCAGTCCCGCGGCAGCTTGGCCCTCTAGCCATTCTCGCAACCATCTCTCGTGCAGCCCGGTCTTTTTCGCCAAGCCGTCACTCGTCATGGGTCCGGCGCCGTCGAGTGCCCGATATAATCCCATTCTGTCCCCAAGAAAAATCATGCCGGATGTCACACTCCCAGTAAGAAACCCAAGAGCTTTTTCCGCAAATTTCTGTACCTTCTTCCGGTCTATTTCAGACTCATACCCCTTCTCGGCCATCGCTGCCCCCTTAAGACCTCACCTTACACGGTCTTCGTTTTACTGTGGGATCCTAGTACGGATTCCCAAATACCAAAAGCTCGATCTGGTTTACCATCTACTCCGATCCGAATTCAACGCTAAAGCCTTCTCGTTCGTTGGTCCGATTGTCCGCAAACGATCCGCGGGCACCGGAATACGTCCCTGAAGGATAGAATAAGTAACCCTCCACCTTCGATCCCGGCGTGATAGAACGAGTGGTCAGAGGAGGGGTCGGAAAAGTCTGGCCCTCGAGTGAGAGCGGTTTAACCCGACCGCCCGACGATGCAATTAGCATAACCCTTTCCGGTTCCAATCTGTACGTACGATGCGTCGGGTTGTTTACCACCACTTTGACCGGCTGTGGGTCTAGCACCTCCATTCCGAAAACGACTTTTGCATCCGTCTTAGTGAACGGTCGCACGACTACCCGGATCTGATTTCCCCCGCCGGTGTCTGAAGGATCTAATTCAACATACTTGCTGAAGGCGGTATAGAATCCGAGTTGGAAGTCGGAGAGAGCTTTGTAAAAATCCACGTTGGCGAGCAACGGACTATCTTCGCTCGTGTCCATTTCCACGCGATTACGCTCGATATAACAGGTGATCGATACCGATGCAGACTCGCCCTTTTCATTTTGACCTTCAACTAGTCCCGCTTTAATCAAGGTTGCAGGAGTAAACTGGGTAATAGTAAATCCGCTACTTGCGACCGCTGTATGCATGACCTTGTTAGCTTGTTCACAGGGCGGAATCTCAGAACGAGGGGCGATGTGTACGCCGTCATCGTGACAGGTAATTTCCACTGAGACTGGCTCGTCCTCTCCCCATGACGCCCTCTGCTTCGCTTTGATCAAACCACTCCGTTCGTTAGTCGCTTTATCGAAGGAGGTCACTTTGTATCCTAGTCGCTCGACCGCCCTAAGAGCAAACCGGTTGGCATCTTCGCAACTCATGTCCGCATCGCGGACGTCGTACTCCTCCGTCGGCTCTAAAGCGGAACTCAGGAGTGCCGTATAATCTCGCGAATCATCCGCCGCTGCTGCTTTTGCATCGTCTATTCGGGAACTGTCGGAAGTCCCCAGGTCTTGGTTTACAACCTGGTTCTTTTCGCAACCCGTATAAAACCCGATACTCGCAAATAATAGCAGGCAGCTCAGATAGTATCGCAATTTGTACATAAGGCCTCCTTCTCCTAAAGATGTCATCCGCACGTCCTAACACCCCACTCGCTTTTTGAGACTAACGAATGAAAAAAGGAAGACAAGTAGGGGCTGGCCAAACACTTCAAATTGG
>CAZSWX010000008.1:0-18077 GCA_964610865.1 uncultured Enterobacteriaceae bacterium | reverse complement strand
ATTACGCGATTCGGTTTTCAAATGAATACAAAGCTGGCTTCCGGAGGTGCGGAGGCCTTCATCATGAAGGTAGAATATTTTGCTGATTAGTTTTGACTTCTATAGTTGATTGAATATTTAAACTCCACCGTACGTCAAAAGACCATAACGAGCCTTCCTTCGTTCTTCCTCCTTAGCAGTGGCTCGGGAGAAGCTCGCGCTTTCTGAAGCGTGGAGTTCCCCCCGGGCTGCTTTCCTCCGCAAACGCGTCTACTTCGGGCCAGTCCAACAGAGAGGTATGTGTTTGCTGGATTTCTCAGTTCAATCCCACTCAAACCCGTGGGCGCGAAAGTGATTTTCCGTTGTTTTGCCCCACGTAAAAATCTGGCCGGGGCCTACTTCGGATCCGGGTGCATTCGTCAGTTGGACGCGTGCGTCCTGCGGGGTCGTCGGCCTAGACAATGCGTCAGCCATTTCTATCACACGATTCGGGAATTCGGCTTCCCCGTAGGTAAATCGTCTGTGTTTTCGAAATGTATCGGAACAAATTCGACGCTGCGTAATTCGCCCACGGATTTGGAAAATTTCCCTATGGAGCCGGCAGCCCTGCCAGAGAAGATAAGGGCGAGAGCGTCTCTTTGTTCCTTGTTTGCCCGCTCATCGATAAATAAGCCGAGAGAAAGGCTAGCCTCACCTTCCCAAAGTTTACCCTCAAAGGTTGCAACGGCAACCACATTCAAGGTTTTCAATGGGATAGAACCGAACGAACCAGCCCGAACATGGTAGGCTAGAGCGCCTTCACACCGGTTGTTCGTGGGCCGCGTCGTGCGAATTCGCACGGGCAGCTATGTTGCAGCTGCAAACGTCGAACCAGTCCCCCTGAAACGTCCACGGAACTATGTCAGTCATGAAATTTTCCTTGCGGAGATCGCGTCGTGACCTATTGCATTTCGGACTGAACCTGTGGTTGCTCAGCGGCCACGTCGAAGTTCACGACGGAATCGTTGTGACCGGGCTTTGTCCCCAACTCTTCCGGCTGTCGGAATTATACTCTATTTGCGCCAGGGCTCGACGATAATCTTTGCATGTTCCTCAGGGGATGCTAGGTCCCGGAATGCTTTTGGGACATCCTCAACACCGACCCTGCCGGTAATTAATGGATCTGTTATGATGTCGCCGTTAGCGATATTAGCTAATGTCCCTGCGAATTCTTGCCCAGTATACCCGAGGACGAATTGCAAATTTAATTCCTTATTTATCCCGAACATAGGCTCGATCGTGTCTTTTTCCATGCACACACCGACGACGACTATGCGGGTTCCCTGCGGCGCAGAGGTCATGACTTGGTTAATTATTCCTGGAATGCCCACGCACTCGAACATGACGGCCGGGCGAAGATGAGGGCCTGTGGCCCAGGGCGGCCTCGCCGGGGCACTTTTGGGGTCCTTCCAGACCGCAGCGTCTTGCCAACTGGTGTATGGTGACGTGTTGCCAGGATCGACGACGATATCGGCCCCCATGGAGATGGCGAGTTCGCGTCGGCGCGGGGAAAAGTCCGCGGCGATGACGGGACCTGCCTGTTTTGCCTTAAGAGACGCGATCACTGCGAGCCCAACCGGGCCACACCCTATAACGAGGGGCACGTCGTCTTTCGCCAATTTCGCCATTTCTACTGCATGCCACCCGACAGCCATAGGCTCAGTCAAAGCCGCCTTGTCCGTGGGGAGTCCGTTCGGGACTTCAATTAATAAGTCCTTGTTCAGTCTCATGTATTCGCCGTATCCGCCCGGGTTTTCGTTGGAATACCCGACCGTCTCTACTCCTTTGTCGCTGATCAGGATAGGCATAGAAACGGCCCTAGTTCCAACTTTTAGTGTTTTTTCCGTGTCCGGGCCATAGTCCATAACCTCGACACAAAATTCGTGTCCCATGACTATTCCGCGTGTGAGATCCATACTGAACGCGCCATTCGAACGTTCGGACACGTCGACCAATTTTTCTGTGTGTTTTAATGCATGTAGGTCCGACCCGCAGATACCGCAGGCCAGGGTTTTTACGAGCACCTCGCCGGATCGCGGCTCGGGGGTTGGAATATCCTCGATCGTCAGTTCATGGTTGAGCATTACCGCCGCACGCATTCGCTTCTCCTCATATAGCCTCGCCGTAAAAATTCAGACTGTGCCAGTATAAGTGAACTCTCACCGACCTGTCTAGCTCACCATACGTGCGAGGGGATAGCGAAATCGCGAATCTATTACTGGCCCGCACTGCAAGTTCCGGTTTGACACCCCATCGGAGGGTATCATACAGTAGCGCGTCAGCCCGAAAGGAGTGAGGTCATGAAGGTGACGCGTGTATACACGGGAAGTGATAACCAGTCCCATTTCGAAGATGTTGAGGTACCCCTCGACGAAAATGGAGCGATCGGCCGTTTATCACCCTTAATTCCCGCGACAGGAGTGATATTTCGAGAAACCGCTGGAGATTATGATTTGGATTTTCATAATGCGCCGCGACGGCAGTATGTTGTGATGCTGGAAGGAGCCGTCGAAATCGAAATTGGGGACGGGACGAAACGGGTCTTGGGAACCGGCGAGATTTTGTTGGCTGAGGACACGACGGGCCAAGGGCATATTAGCCGTGCCGTGAAGGGTCAACCAAGGAAATCCCTGTTTATACCGTTGGTCTGACAAGAGCCCTATGTAGAGCACTCGGCTGCGGCATTAGGCTAAAGAATAAGAAAGAAGGTGGGCATGAATACGGCACTTGAGGGGATCCGTGTGCTGGATATGACTCATAACCAGGCGGGGCCTGCGTGCGCGCAAATGCTGGCCTGGCTCGGTGCGGACGTTATCAAGATTGAACAGCCGGAAAAAGGGGACATCGCACGCGCCAGTTTGAACGATCGGCCAGGGTTGGACAGCCTGTTTTTTCTCTTCTTCAATTCTAACAAGCGTAGTCTCACGCTCGACCTGAAAAACGCAGACGGTCGAAAAGTCTTCCGTAAACTTGTGCAGACGTCTGATGTCGTGCTTGAGAATTTTGGTCCAGGTACGATGAAAAGGCTTGGTTTCGCGTATGATGATATTAAAGCAATAAACCCCCGAGCCGTATATGCGAGCATCAAAGGGTTTGGGTCTTCCGGTCCATACAGTGGTTACAAAAGCTTTGAGCCTGTCGCCCAGGCCATGGGCGGCTCTATGAGTCTGACCGGATTCCCCTCGGACCCTCCTACCGTCACATGGTCTTGTGTCGGAGATTCGGGTACCGGTTTGCATTGCGTGGTGGGTATTTTAGCTGCGTTGATGCAGCGTAATACTACAGGCGAAGGCCAGGAGGTAGAAGTATCTATGCAGGATGCGGTCGTCAATCTCGCGCGTGTCGGTCTCCGCGACCATCAGCGGTCCGGGGCTGTCGTACAGAGAAATGGCAACCGGATTGGATCGATCGTGCCGGCAAACACATATGCTTGTCGACCCGGTGGCCCAAACGACTACGTCTACATTATTGCCCAGCAACAAATGTGGGAGCCTTTGTTGGCCGCCATCGAACGGGAGGATCTAATCGGCGACACGAGGTATCAGTCGTCAGATTCGAGATTAGAAAACGTGAGGGAAGTGGATGCGATTATCGAGAACTGGACGAGCGCAAGGACCAAATTTGAGGCGATGGAAATCCTCGGCGATGCGGGTGTGCCATGCGGTGCGTGCCAGGATACCAAGGAGGTCATGGAGGATCCTCAATTGCGCCACCGGGACATGATTGTTGAGCTTCAACACCCGACCCGGGGAACTTTTACTATGGCCGGGAATCCAATAAAACTGTCTGGGTCAGATGTTCCGATTGAACCGTCGCCGCTACTAGGAGAACATAACAACGAAGTATTACAAGAACTCGGGTATACGGAAGATGGTATCGCGGGTCTGCGGCGAAGAGGCGCCATCTAATTTTTTCGCTCCACTCGGTGGCGTCCTTACTGCTTACAACTAGAGGCGTTATCCGAGACAGGGAGACTAGACTGCATTAATGTAGAAAAGGGTTAGCGGGCCGGTCGAAATCTACCGACTCCGTAAGAGACAACACTAAGGAGGAGACATATGGATATTGGGCTACTTTTCCCCTTTCGCAATCCACCACAATGGCGGGTGCCGTACCCCGAATTTTATGCGGAGCAACTCAGACAGGCGCAAATCGCGGAGGAACTGGGGTATGACACTATTTGGCTCACCGAACACCATTTTGCTGAGGATGGCTACTCGCCGTCTCTGCTACCGATCGCGGGGACATTAGCGGGAATGACAAGTCGAGTGCGCATTGGTACATTTTTGCTCCTGCTGCCGCTGCACAATGCCGTTCGCGTGGCGGAAGATGCTGCCACTGTAGATATTCTTTCTAATGGCCGCTTCGATATGGGGTTAGGTCAGGGTTATGCGCGTTCCGAGTTCGAGGGATATGGTATACCAAGGAATGAACGTGGGTCGCGGATGGAAGAAGGTGTCCAGGTTATCAAAGGGATTTGGACAGAGGATCCGTTTTCCTACCAGGGCAAGCATTACAACCTTAAAGGCATTAGCCTAGAGCCGAAGCCCGCGCAGAGCCCACATCCGCCATTGTGGATTGGGGCGAATGCACCGAAGGCCGTAGAACGTGCCGCTCGGCTCGGCTGTCATTTTCTGGGTGGGGGCGCGTCTGAAACACAAGAATCCTACGATGCCGCGTTACTGAAGCACGGCAGAGACCCGAACGATTATTACGCGGCCCAATTACGTTGGACGTACGTGGCCGAGACGCATGACCAGGCATGGGAAGACTGCCAAGAGCATTTACACTATATGCTGTCTTGGTATGGACGCTGGCTATCGGAAGCCAAAGATTTTTCTGGTGCGGAACAGTTCCTGCAGTTGCCTTCGCCCTCCGAACTCCGTAAGAACCCTGAAGCACTTTTGGGTAATCCTATGGTAGGGACACCCGACGAGATAGGGGCCGAAATCCAAAAATTCGTCGGAGAGGTTCGTACGACTCATATTGTTATGGGAATGCATTTGCCTGGTATTGCTCCGGAAAAGAGCCGGCGGTCGATGGAGCTCTTTGCAAAAGAGGTTATGCCAGGCTTGCGATAAACAGTTTCAGGCTTCCGTCTACCGGTTCTTCTCTTCCCACGTTTTGAACTCGTCGACCGCGCCGCCGTCCCACAAGGAAACGCCGGCCCGGTAAGCGGCCCGGGCGATCATGTGCGCGCCCACTGGTGCAGTTAAAAAAAGGAAGACGACGATGAGAACCTCACGGAGACCCGAAGACATGTCCAGCCCGCGAAGGAAAATTAGTGCGGCAAAAACGATACCGGCGACGCCTAGCGTCGTACTTTTTGTGGTCGCGTGCATCCGGGAGTATACATCGCGAAGCCGTAAAAGACCGAAGCTTCCGGTTAAGAGAAAGAAGAGTCCGCCCAAAAGGAGCAGGCTAACTACGAGGTCCAATAGGTGACGACTGTCCATCGATTACTGTCCCTCCGAGGAGATATTTAGCCGCAGCGACCGTCCCAAGGAAGGAAAGAATCGCCAATGCTAAAGCAACGTCAACAAAAACTGCATTCTGGGCACGGATAGACACCACTACGATGGCAGCTACCAGGTTAATGGAAATATTATCAAGAGCCACGACTCTGTCGGGAATGGTTGGTCCTCGAACGACACGGTAGGCGCTCAGGAGGATTGAAACCGTAATACCCAACAGGACAATATCGGCGACGACCGGTGTGATCATGAGTGAATCCGTAGAAGGTAGCGTTCGAATCCGTCCTTAATGAGGCGGATTTCTGTTTTGACGTCGTTGATATCTAAAAAGTGAATGAACAGGAACTTTCGGTCTGGGGCGACTTCGACAGACAGTGTTCCTGGTGTGAGTGTTATCATGTTGGCGAGTATTGTAATCAACAGGTCGTTTTTTAACGTGAGAGGATACGCAATGATCCCGGACTGTAGTTTTAGTTTGCGGGAGAGTACCTGTCGGACTACAGACCAGTTCGCAATGAACAATTCTTTGACAAAAAAAACGGCTAGTTGGAAACAGTAGAGAACCTTACGCAAATAGCGCCGTTCCTCGGCGAAAGAGCGCGGGAAAAAAAGCATAGCCGAGAGCCCGACGAGCGACCCAATCACAAGTTGGCGCAGGGAAATATCGTTCTGTAACAAACACCAGCAGAGCGCAAGGACGAGATTAAGAAGGATCCGATAAATCATGAAGTCTTTCCACAGGATTAGCAATTTAAAACATATCAGGACCTAAAACAGCAGCGATATAGACTTTCGGGTCTGAAATTTGGCCGGCGGCATGCTCTGCGACCTTATAAAGTTCTCCAGGGAAGAGCCCGATGACTACCAGACACAAAACTAGCAACGCGATGCTAGGCAGTAGAACCTTGGTTTTTACTTCCAAGCGCTCACCTTCCTTTTGCCCCCAGAAGACACCATTCCAAATTTTAAGCATTGAAGCTAGTGTGAGCAGACCACCTAGTAGGCCAAAGGCGACGTACCCATAGCGACCAATTTCCACGCCCGCTTGCAAAAGGAACAGTTTGCTAAAAAATCCTGCCAAAGGCGGGATACCAGCGAGACTAAGAGCAGCGAGAAGGAAAAGAACACTGAGTGCGGTTGAGTGGCCTTGGAGACCCCCAACTTTTTTGAGATCGGTCGTGCCGGTCACCTCTTCGACGACGCCGGCCGTCAAGAACAACGCCGACTTGGCAATCACGTAGGGCACCATGTAAAAGATCGCACCGGCGAGAGCTTGCGGCGAAAATAGGCCTATTCCGAGTATCAAATATCCGATCTGGCTAATGATGTGATATGAAAGGATCCGCTTCATATCCATCTGAGACAGGGCGCCAAAAACGCCAAGGAGCATAGTTGCTATGGCCAGTATTAGGAGTAGTTCGTGCGTGAAACCGGGGTCGTGCACGAAGATAAGAGTGAACGTACGAAAAATTGCGTACACTCCTACCTTGGTAAGAATACCGCCGAAGAAGGCACTTAAAGCGGCGCTGGGCTGAAAGTACGGGCCTGGTAACCAAAAATATAACGGGAAAATCGCCGCTTTAGTCCCGAATACAAATAAAAACACCATAGACAAGATAGTCAGGGTTACGTCGAGTTCGCCTGAACTCGAGTGTATTTTGTAGGCAAGGTCGGCCATGTTGAGCGTGCCCATCGTCCCGTACAAGATCGATAAACCAATTAGAAAGAATGTTGAGGCAATAAGATTGATGATGAGATATTTCGTCGTTTCGCGCAGGCGGCTTGCTTCCGAACCGAGAGCTAACAGGGCGAAGGAGGCAATCAATAAAATTTCAAAAAAT
Source organism: uncultured Enterobacteriaceae bacterium (assembly GCA_964610865.1). GTDB lineage: Bacteria > Desulfobacterota > Binatia > Bin18 > Bin18 > Bin18. Next base: position 10,744 of record CAZSWX010000008.1, on the reverse strand, counting down.
ACGAATAGATTGAAAAGGTCGCCGGTCAAGAATGCCCCGTTCACGCCCATAATCAAGATCAGAAAAAGAGGGTAGTAGAAATGTTGTTCTTGGCGGCGGTCGGTAGTCGAGAGGGCAAATATGCCTGCGGCGACGGCGATTGTCATAGTGAGTGCGACCATTGTCATGGACAGGGCATCGGCAACCAGAACGATCCCAAATGGAGGCTGCCAATTTCCCATCCGCAAAACAACGATACCGTCGTTGAGAACACGTTGGAGACCGGCGATCGAGAGTATCCATAAGGCGATGCAAGTGCCCAGACTCACGACCCGCTGGATATGAAGTTTGTCGCGGCATGCGGCGAGACAGGCGGCCGCTCCCGCGGGCCCAACGATGAACAAGATAAACAAGTCGGACGGCATGATTATTCTTCTCCGCCAGCGATCTCATCGAGCATATCTGACCCAAAGACCTGTCGCGTACGGAAGGCTAAGACCGTTGCAAAGGCGGTCATGCCGAAGCTAATCACTATAGCGGTGAGCACCAACGCCTGTGGCAACGGGTCGACGTGTGGCGGCCCTAGCGTTAACAGCGGAGGATTGCCTTGTGTGAGCCCACCGGAAAGCATCAGGGCAAGATTCGCGCCGTGGGAGAACAGAGATAAACCGACGACAACCCGCAGGAGATGGGATTGTAGAAGAAGAAAGGTGCCACATCCAAAAAGAACACCTACTAACATAATCATAAGTATTTCCATGTGATTATTAGTCCTCTGCTACGGTGCGAATAATCCCCAGTGAAGTCCCAACGACGACGAGGTAGACCCCAAGGTCGAACGCCAGGGTGCTGACAATTTCGAATTGTCCGAGAAGCACAGTCGACGAATGGGCGATCGCGCTCGTTAAGAACGGGTAGCCAACGAGTAAAGAACTCAAGCCTGTACCCACCGCCAGGACAAGTCCGGCGACGACGAGGCGGACCGGGTCCCACGGAGTATCTCGGGCGAACGTCTCCAGATTAAATGCGATCATTTGGAACGTGATCGCAACGGCAGTCAGCACCCCAGCGATAAAGCCACCCCCGGGGGCGTTGTGGCCGCGGAACAGCAAATAAATGGCCAAAACTAGCATAAAGTGGAGTGTCAGCCTCGCGAACGATTGGAGTATGGGTGAAGGGAACCAGACCCTGACCGCGCCGAAAGGCCGGATGCCCCTTGGCCCCAAGCGTATCATCGCGATGACACCAAAAACGGCGACGCTAAATACGGTGATTTCGCCTAATGTGTCAAAGCCCCGAAAGTCTACGAGTATGACATTTACCACGTTCTTCCCGCCCGCCAGCACGTAACTGTTTGCTAAATAGTAGGCCGGGATTGAAGACGGCAACGAGGGACCAAGGTGCGCTATAAGGAGCACCGTTGAGACCAACGCCCCCACCCCGAGACTTACCCCGATATTTAACGCCCGTAGTTTGGCTGACTGTTCGCGTGGGCGAATCACGGAAAAGTACCGGAGCACTAGGAGAAAGAGGACGAGACCAACAGCTTCTACAAGAATCTGGGTCAGCGCGAGGTCCGGAGCGCTAAACAGAACAAAGAAAATGGACATCAGCGCACCGACTAAACTGAGCGTCAGTATGAGGACCATGCGCGAGTGGGCCCGGCAGCACATGAAAGCGGCCACCGCCATCAACGCTGCGAGAGAGACCTCGTGGGCTTGAAGCGTCGGTGGGATGACTTCGATGTTTTGCGTTTGGAAGAACTGCCAAATAGGCAATGCGAGTCCAAGTCCAAGCGCTAACAAGAGATACCGGACATAATCGGTCACGGATCCCGTCATGTACAGTCTTCGAGTCATCTTGAACAGCACGGTAAAGAAGTCGAGGCTCCCGGCGTACAATCGATTGAATGAGTAAGTCGCCTTCCAACTTCTGACGAGCGAGAGATACTTATGCCGAAGAGTAAAGGCGATCGAGCCGGCGGCTACCGTTACCAGCGTGAGGGTTAGCGCGGGAGTGAGACCGTGCCACAATCCCAAGTGCAAGTTCGCGGGTTCGCCATAAACGACATGAAATGCGGGCGCCACAAGCGCCTCTGCGAGGCCCGGGATGATTCCAAACAGAACCGCGGCACCGACAAGCACGCCAACTGGCAAGAGTAGACCAGCAGAAACGTGTTCGTGATCCACGACAGTTTCTCTTGACCCTGGCCGGGATGTCTGTGAACTACCAAAGAAAGTCCCATGAAAAAAGATAAACGAATATAAAAAAGTAAAACCGCTGGCCGTGACTGCGAGCGCCGTAAACATTATCCCATGTTCTAAGGCCGCTTCGTAAAACAGTTCTTTGCTTACAAATCCGCCCATCGGAGGCAAGCCTGCCATCGACAGCGAAGCCAGGGTCGCCATGATGGCGAGTCCCGGAAATATTTTTCCAATCCCGCCAAGGTTGCGAATATCCCGCGTGTGAGTCGCATGTTCGACAGTACCTGCCGTGAGAAACAGGGCCCCCTTAAAGGCCGCGTGATTGAGTATGTGCAATATGGCCGCAAAGATGGCGGTCTTTGTCTGCAGACCTAGCAAGGCTACGATCAGACCAAGTTGGCTGACGGTGGAATTTGCGAGCAAGGCCTTTAGATCAACTTGTTTACAGGCGAGTATGCCTCCCCAGACAAGAGTCAGGGTCCCGGCAAGAGTAACCGTATTCCCCCACACCGGGTCACCCGCGAATAATGGGGTCAAGCGTGCGATCAAATACAATCCTGCTTTTACCATTGTTGCTGCGTGCAAGTACGCGCTCACGGGAGTCGGGGCCTCCATGGCCGAAGGTAGCCAAATGTGAAACGGAAATTGCGCGGATTTGGTAAAAGCTGCCGCCAAAAAGCATAATCCTACGCCTGTCGGTATTGTGGCGCCTTGCGATGCGAGGACTGAGAGTTCGAACGTCCCGTGTTCGGCGAAGACACGTAGTATACCGAAAAGCATGCAGAGACCACCGATTGCGGTTAGTCCGAAAGCTTTGGTTGCGCCCTCCTTTGCAGCCGGCCGGTCTGACCGGAAACCGATCAACAAGAAAGACGCGACGCTGGTGAGCTCCCAAAAAACCAGGAGTAATACAAGATTATCGGCCAGAACCACACCCATCATCGCAGCATTGAAAAGTAAAAGGTAACGATACAAACGCTGCAGGGCAGGGTCTGTTCTCATGTAAGAGGCAGCGTATAGGAACACAAGAGTACCGACCCCAGAGATGAGAAATGCGAATAGCCAGCTGAGTCCGTCCAGGGAAAGACTAACATTTAACCCTAAGGAGGGGGCCCACGGCACGGTAAAACGAATGCTTGCGCCTTCTTGAACGGCGGGCCAGAGGGAAGCGACTATGATACATTCGATGACAGGGACTATCGTATATAACCCGACGAAGCGTGCGCGGATCTTAGCCGGCCATGATACAAGTGAGCCGAGAAGAGGAAGTATTATTATGCTGATTAGCAGCAGCCCGGGTATGTCATTCACCTGTTCATTTTACTAACTTGATGCCCCATGGGACAAGGGCGTCCACTTTTTGGGTGATGCCCGCTTGTTTTTGACTTGGTGGGTTAGGAACATGCGATGACGCGGTACACTTGTCGTATTCTTCGTATTATCCAGCCGGATGTTGTGTTGGGGTTGGCTGGCTCGATCGTTCCCCAGGGAGATGGCAGGGTTGTGTTCCGCCGGTGAATTTGAGACGGGTGGAAAGGCGTTGTCCCGGTAGTATTATTGAAGAAGGCAGGGGGACTAACCTGTTGGGATATGGCCGTTTTGCGCCGGTACAACAGTGCTATGAACGATGAGATTCTTGGGTGGGGTGACCGTCGGACGAGAGACAGAAGAAATATGCCGATTAATATACTGGGCATGATCGGTGTTGCACCGGCGACTAACAATGCCACGGTGCACGTTATTGGCGGCGGTATCGACCCGGAATATCTTCGGCGGTTTGCTCAGGAACACGAGCGGGCGGGCTTTGACTCTGTTTTGGTTGGCTATACGTCCTCCTCAGCGGAGGGGTTCCAAATCGCCCAGTTTGCAGCTGCACAGACGGAAAAACTCAAATTCTTAGTAGCCCACCGACCAGGGTTTGTGATGCCGAGCCTAGCCGCACGCACGATCGCAACATGTGACGTGCTCACGGGCGGGCGCGTTTGGTTACACACAATCTCAGGGACTGCGGACGCCGAGCAGCAACGAGACGGGGACTGGCTCGGGCATGACCAACGGTACGCCCGCACGAGAGAATATTTACAGATTATGAGGAGTGTGTGGACGACGGATAAGCCGTTTACGTTCAAGGGCGAGTACTACTCCGTGCGCAATGCGTTGTCAGAAATTTCTTCTGTACAAAAACCGCACGTGCCAATTTATTTCGGCGGTGCGTCTGATGCGGCTGTCGCTGTTGGGGCGGAGCATGCGGATGTATATGCGCTGTTCGGTGAGCCGTTGGCATCGGTCAAAACAATGATGGATCGGATTTCCCTAGAGGCGGCGCAACACAGGCGTTCGATCCGTTTCAACGTATCCCTTCGGCCGATCCTTGCGGAAACGGAAAATGCGGCTTGGGACAAAGCACGGGGCATTCTGGAGCGGCTCCAAGAGAATAAACCCCGGATGCCCCTGAAGGTAGAGGCGGAATTCAGTCGTCGGCTGACACGTCTAGCCGATGCAGAAGAGGTTTATGATGAATGTTTATGGATGGGTCTCGTAAAGATTTCCGGAGCGACCGGAAACACAACCGCTTTAGTAGGAACGCCGGAACAGGTCGCAAAATCGATCGTTCGATATTACGAGTTGGGAGTTGGAGGTGTGCTCATACGCGGGTTCGACCCGCTCGAGGATGTCAGAGAATTTGGGAGGGAGCTGATTCCGCGCATCCGTGCCCTCGTTGCAGAACGAGAAATTCCTCCTAAGGAATGCAAAAGCGGAGGAACGTAATGGGAATTAAGGGAAAAGTTGCGCTTGTTACCGGAGCTTCGCGCGGCATCGGCCGGGCGATTGCCCGTGAACTTGCGAAAGAAGGGGCAAGGGTCGCGGTACATTATAATCAGAATAAGGCAGCTGCGGAAAAGACCCTTTCACTTTTGCGGACTGCTGCTCATAGGATCTTTCCTGCCGATATTGCTGATGCCTCGGCTGTTCAACTACTGGTAGCCGCCGTGATACGAGAGATGGGAGGACTGGACATTGTTGTTAACAATGCGGCCATCAATGAGTGGCAGCCGGCTCTCCGGGTCGATTATGGGTTGTGGAATGATGTATGGCAGCGGTCGATCAATACGAACCTGGTCGGTCCCTCCAATGTTATGTTTTGGGCTGCCCGGCATATGGCGGACACCGGCGGCGGCCAAATCGTAAACGTGTCTTCTCGTGGAGCGTTTCGGGGAACGCCAAAGGCTCCGGCTTATGGGGCTAGTAAGGCCGCACTCAACGCTATGAGTCAATCGTTGGCTCAAGCATTTGCCGAACACAATGTCTACGTTTACGTTGTCGCGCCTGGATTCGTGGAGACGGACATGTCGGAGGACATACTTTCGGGCCCGAGAGGCGACCCTATTCGTAAACAGAGTCCGCTGAATCGTGTGGGCAAGCCCGAAGAGGTTGCGGCCTTGGTGGCATTTTTGGTTTCCGGCCGAGCTAATTTTGCGACCGGCACGATTGTTGATGTGAACGGCGCATCGTATTTACGAACGTGATGGGCGGGGGAGCCCATTGTTCTCACTCTAGGAACGAACGCCGGGGCGGTGGGCCCCGGAATTGACCACCAGCCTGAATAATTTATCTGGCGTAATAGGGATTTCGTTGATCTCGATGTGTTGCTCGACGAGCGCATTTGAGACGGCATTGGCAATTGCGGCGGGTGCGCCGATGGTTCCCCCCTCGCCCATACCCCGGAATCCGCCGAGTGTTGTCGGAGAAGGGGTTTCTATGTGGTGAACCTCGATAGGGAGTAATTCTGCTGCTGTTGGAACAAGATAATCGACGAGGGACCCCGTCAAAAGCTGGCCCGCGTCATCGTACACTATCTGTTCATATAGTGCCGCGCCGATTCCCTGTGCCACACCACCTTTTACCTGGCCATCAACAATTATGGGATTAATGATCCGACCACAATCTTCGACGACGATGTATCGTTGCAATCGCACTTCATAGGTAATCGCATCCACCTCGACTACTGCTACATGTGTCGCGCTAGATGCAGTTCCAAAGAAGGGGTCGTAGAAGCGAGTAGTTTCTAGCCCAGGTTCCATCCCCTGCGGGAGTCTTTTGGTTCCAGAATACGCAATCTTTGCTATTGCGCGAAACGAGATTGCGCGCTCTGGTCTCTCTTTTGCGAACACCCGCCCGTTAGCTGCTTCTAGATCCGCTGGATTGGTCTCCATCATATGCCCAGCTATCTGGAGGACCTTTTCCTTGAGCGATCCACCTGCACGGAGCGCGGCCCCACCAGCTAACACGGCGCTCCGGCTCGCGTATGTTCCCGTACCTTGTGGAGCGAGGGCTGTGTCGCCGCAAATGACCCGAACGGCATCGAATGGCACACCGAGCGTATCGGCGACGACCTGCCCAAGGGCGGTCTCGTGGCCCTGACCCTGCGGAGCAACGCTGAACGTCGCGGTGACAGTCCCTGAAGGGTCAACCCGTATAAACGCCGCTTCTGTACCGGTAGCGATAGGCATCCCCGGTGAAACTGGTATAGCAGAACCCACGCCCGTGAGCTCAATATATGTTGCATACCCTACTCCGGCCCAATTCCCCTTCGCCCGAATTTCCGCGCACCAATCAACTGTCTTGGTTGGGTTTAGGACTGTCCGGGCCTTCACCATGCACTCGGTAAGGCTCGCTTGGTCCCAGACGATGCCGGACGGGGTCTTATAAGGAAATTCGTCGGGTTTGATGTAATTTTTGAGTCGTAACTCGACCGGGTCCATTTTGAGACGTCGGGCCGCACGATCTATTAGACCCTCCAATACAAAAGTAGTAATTGGACGTCCCACACCACGATAGGGGCCCATTGGCGCCTTGCACGTGGCTACTCCTCTGTTGATTCCCCTGTAGTGGGGCATCTTGTAAGGTCCAGTCAAAAAGCTGATGGTTTGTATCGGCTCCACGGTCGCGGTCCACGGGTAAATGGAATAGGCTCCTATATCGCTCGTAACGTCGGCTCTGAGACCGATGATATTTCCTTCCGTATCAAGTGCTAGCTCCGCCTCTACTACCTCGTCCCAGGCTTGCGTCGTTGTCATTAAGTCTTCTCGTCTGTCGCTCGTCCATTTGATAGGACGCTCCAAGAGCCTAGCCGCGGCACACAACGTAATTTCCTCAGGATACAGAGAGGACTTTGCTCCGAACCCTCCGCCTACGTCGCTCGCCACAACTCGTATGGAATGTTCTGGCATGGAGAGTAACTCTGCGAGGGCATCACGTAGTAGGCCCGGACACTGGGTCGCGGAACGGAGAGTTAGTTCTTCTTTCCCTGGGTCGTAATTAGCGAGGCACCCTCGATTTTCCATACAGACGGCAGCGTGCCGGTGAAAACGGAACCGGTCACGCACGCGCACGGGCGCCTTGTCTATAGCGGAGTCGGCGTCGCCCCTCTTAAATTCACGAGACAGCAGTACGTTTGTCCCGGCATCGCTATGAAGTACAGGTGCGGTAGCCGTTGCTGCTTCTACCACGTCAGAGACCACCGGGAGAGACTCATAGTTAACTTGAATGGCTTCGAGTGCGTCCTCGGCGATGTACCGACTCTCGGCGATCACAACTGCCACTGCCTGGCCGACGTGTCTGACTTTGTCGATGGCGAGGGGCGGGAAACTCGTTTCTTTGTACTCTTGCATCTTGGACGCTGCACGAACCGGTTTTACGTGTGCCGACAAGTCAGTCGCAACGAAGACGGTTGCGACTCCAGCTACCTCCCGCGCCACGGAGACGTCGAGGTCTCTAATCAGAGCGTGGGCATACGGGCTCCGAAGGAACGCGGCATGGAGTGTTCCGGTCTGGTGACAGTCGTCCACATAGCTGCCGCGCCCGGTCACAAGTCGGCGGTCTTCTTTGCGGTGGACCCGGGCGCCAATAAGCCGGGGTGTCATCTCTTCCATAGGGGCCATGGTGTCCCTCTCAATTACAACGTGGTTTTGCGGCCGCCAGAGTCTTTCTGATTTTTCTGAGTGTCTGTGTCCATTTTTTCTGACGCCATTCGGACCGCCTCAACAATTCCTTGATAGCCGGTGCAGCGACACAATACTGCAGACAACCCCTGGCGTATCTCTTCCTCAGATGGTTGTGGGTGTGTCTGCAATAAGTCGTAGGCGGTCATGAGCATCCCTGGCGTGCAAAAACCACACTGAAGTGCATGGCACTGTCCAAATGCTTTTTGTAATGGATGGAGTTCTCCATGGTGTGCGAGGCCTTCAACGGTGGTGATGTCGGCCCCGTCAGCTTGAACGGCCAACATCAGACATGCGCGTGCGGCCTCACCGTCAACGAGAACTGTGCAGGCTCCACAGATGCCGTGTTCGCAACCGACATGCGTACCTGTCAGGTCTAGCTCCTCCCGCAAAAAGTCTACAAGTAGTTTTCGTGTTTCGACGGTTCGAATCTCCGTCCTGCCATTCACAGTCATACTGATTTCCTGACTATGGCTCATGCGAGGTTTTCCTTCCCGGCCTGCAAGGCAGAGTGAATTGCTCGACGGGTGAGATGTAGCGCCAAATGCCGCCGAAATTCAGACGAACCGTGAATATCGGAATCGGGATTTATAGATGCGAGGCCCTTTTGCGAGGCTTCTCTAATACCAGCCTCGCTCAATCCGGTGTCTCGAAGAATATTTTCGACCTCTCGCAAACGGACTGGCGTCGGCCCAATTCCGGCCCCGGCGATACGTATCAGTGGCCGGTGGGCGGCGGCTGTATCTACAATGGTGGCGACGCCGACGATTGCAAAGTCGCCGTGCCTTCGTGCGAACTCCTCGAAAGCCCACCCGCACGTAAGGGGGCGGCGCGGGAATCGGACTTCCGTTAAAATGTCGTTTGGTCCGAGTGCTGTGGTCAAATAGTTCTGAAAGAATTCGTCGGCACCAAGCGATCGGCGTCCTCGCGGGCTCTCTACGATCAATTGTGCATCTAAAGCTACCACTGCTGCCGGGTATTCGGCGGCCGGATCGGCGTGACACAGGCTCCCGCCTAAGGTACCCCGAGTACGAATTGGCAAATGCCCAATTAATTTGGTGGCGGCGTGCAACAACGGTAATTCTCGTCTGACTAGGTCGGAGAATTCAAGGGTTCGTTGCCTTGTCAGTGCCCCGATCCGGATTTCGTTCGGGTCTGTCTTGATATAGGATAGGCGCCTTATTCGGTTGATATCGATCAGTGCCGCAGGATAGGCTAAACGAAAGTTGAGTAATGGCATGAGGCTCTGCCCCCCGGCCAACACCTTGGCATCGTCCCCGTACTCTTCAAGTAAGTTTAAGGCCTCTTCGAGGCTCGTGGGGACGTGATAGGAAAATGTCGGTGGTTTCATCTTTTCCTGGTTTTTATCCGGACGCGGGACAGTGGTAAAGGGCGCAGGCTGCTACACGGTGAGATTCGGCTCTGGGGGATGGTACCTTAGAGAGACTAAGAACAAATAATAAAGGGGCCAGAATATGTCGAGTGAAATTGTTGCAATTGAGAAGTTTTATGACCACTATCTCGATACATTCCATGGGGGAGATGCGAAGGCGCTGGTGGCCTTTTATCATACCCCCTGTTTGTTTGTCACAGTTGATGGTGTGACTTTGCTTTCCGATGAAATGCAGGTCCAACATTCATTTGAACAGGTAATCCAAGGCCTGAAACTGAAGGATTACGATCATAGTACTGTATCCGATGTGCAAATTCGCCTACTCGGTCAGAAAACGGCGATGTTCAGTGGCCTCGTCGTACGTTACACCCGGGATGGAGCAGAATTAGAGCGGCTCGGCGCGACGTATACATTACAGCGAGTGAACACAGCCTGGAAATTCGTCACGCTTGTGGCGCATGCCTCAGACACGCTATTGCGATTCGCGTAAAAAACGGCCTGTTAGTTTTCGTATGGGAAAGCGGGGAACGTGACGCTTACGATTTTACCCGTTGCCGTGAAGGGGAGACCCTTTTCCCGGCTGCAGCCAACCCCGGTTCAAAAGTGGGGCTGGTTGCCCCATATTCATTAATCCAAAATTCCGTCGTGTTTTAGATTCGAGATCTGTTCTTCGGAGTATCCGAGTATCTCCCGCATGATTTCGTCTGTGTGCTGGCCGAGAGTAGGTGCTGTCTCCTGCACGCCGTTTGGCGAATTCGCCATGCGCCAGGCGATGCCCATGTGGAGACGGGGCCCGACCTCCGGGTGTGGCAATCGAGAGAAGGCCCCCCGCTCTTCAAGGTGTTGGCAGTTCGCGAGTTCAGACGCACTCATAGCAGGGAAAGCCGCGACACCGGCGTCTTGCAGGATGCGAGTGATTTCCCACTTGTCACGCTCTCGCGTCCAGTGCGTCAGGAGCTCGTCGATCTCGTCTTCATGTTCTTTTCTTCCCTCAGGAGAACTCAAACGTACATCGAGCACCAGCTGCGTCCAACCAATGGCTTGGCAAAGGGCCCGCCATTCTTCATCCGACCCGCAGGCGATAGAGACCCACGCATCGTCACCCTCACACGGGAAGCAGTTATGAGGTGCGAGGGTGGGGTGTCGGTTCCCGTTTCGAGTAGGCT